>CALMNS010000830.1 GCA_937871635.1 uncultured Solirubrobacter sp. | reverse complement strand
GCACGAGGTCGAGCTCGATCGCCGTCCCGGGCGGGGCCTGCGGGACGTCGAGCGCGGCGGGCGCGTCGCGCGGGGCGACCGCGTAGCGCTCGTCGCCCACCACGACCTCGAGGCTCGCGAACGGCTCGCACTCGACCACCACCGCCGCGGCCCCGGCGTCGAGCAGCACCGCCACCCGCTCCGCCCCCGACCGCTCGGCGAAGTCCCGGATCGTCGCCAGGGCGGTCCCGTGGCGCTCGAGCAGCTCGTCCTTGTCCACGGCGGCGGATCCTGGCAGTCGATCTTCGGCCCTGGGTCGAAGGTGGCGCGCCGGGGTATGCGCCACCCTGTGGTCGTGACCCTGACGGCGGAAGCGACGGCCGGCGCGCTGGCGGCCTATCCGGTCGCCGCGGATTGCTACGACGAGGCGGTCGCCCCCGACGGCGCCCTCCGCCCCGCCTCGCGCCCGGCGCTCGAGCTCCTCGCCGCCACCGACCTCGACGCGCTCGGCACCCGGCTCGCGGGCGACGTGGAGGAGCGGGGCGTCTGCTTCAACTCGGTCGACGGCACCCGCGGCTTCGTGCTCGACCCGGTCCCCCGCGTCGTCGAGGCGGAGGAGTGGGCCGTCCTCGAGGCCGGGCTGGTCCAGCGCGTCCGGGCGCTCGACGCGTTCGTCGACGACGCCTACAACGACCGCCGGATCGTCGAGGCCGGGGTCGTCCCGCTCGAGGCGATCGAGGGCTGCGCGTACTACGAGCCGTCGCTGCGCGGGCACCGCCCGCCCGGCGGGGCGCCGTGGGTCGGCATCAGCGGCCTGGACCTCGTGCGCGGCCCGGACGGGCGCTTCGCGGTGCTCGAGGACAACCTGCGCACGCCGTCGGGCATGGCCTACGCGCGCGTGGCCCGCCAGATCCTCGCGCCGCTGCTCGCGGGGCTCGACCCCGCGCCCCGCCCGCTCGACGGGCTGGTCGGGATGCTCCAGTCCACGCTCTACACGGCGGCGCCGCCCGACGCGCGCGAGGGCGATGGGCCGTTCAGCGTCCTACTCACCGACGGTCGCGACAACGCGGCGTTCTTCGAGCACCAGTGGCTCGCACGGCAGCTCCGGGTCCCCCTCGTCGAGCCGCACGAGCTCGAGACCCGCGGCGGGCGCCTGTGGCTGCACCGGCGCGGCGAGCGCGACCTGCGGCCGGTCGACGTGGTGTACCGGCGCTCGGACCAGGACCGGGCCGGCTCGCCGATGGGCGAGCTCCTGCTCGAGCCGTGGAAGCGCGGGACCCTCGGGCTCGTCAACGCCTACGGCAACGGGGTCGCCGACGACAAGCTCGTCCACGGCTACGTCGAGGCGATGGTGCGCTTCTACCTCGGCGAGGCGCCGCTGATGCCCTCCGTGCCGACCTACGACCTCTCCCGGCCGGAGGTGCTCGCCGAGCAGCTCCCGCGGCTCTCAGAGCTCGTGGTCAAGCCGCGCGCCGGCCACGGCGGGGTGGGGATCGTGATCGGCCCGCACGCGACCCGCGAGGCCGTCGCCCGGGTCACGGCCGCGGTCCGCGAGCGGCCGCACGACTTCGTCGCCCAGGAGCTCGTGGCCCTCTCGCGCCACCCGACGGCGATCAACGGCCGCCTCGAGCCGCGCCACGTCGACCTGCGGCCGTTCGTCTTCCACGCGGGCGAGCGCGTGGCCGTCCTGCCGGGCGGCCTCACCCGCGTCGCCTTCACGGAGGGCTCGCTGGTGGTCAACTCGTCCCAGAACGGCGGGGCCAAGGACACGTGGGTCCTCTAGCCCCGCTCATCGGCATCACCACGTCGGAGGTGCGGCGGACCCTGACCGTCCACCCCTCGGCGGAGTCCGACCCGCCGCAGCCCGAGCTCGCCCTCGGGGTGGCCTACATGCGCGCGGTCGAGCGGGCGGGCGGCATCCCCGTCGTCCTCACGCCGCTCACCGCGGCCGGGGCGATCGACGGCCTGCTCGGCCGGCTCTCCGGGCTCTGCCTCTCGGGCGGCCCGGACCTCGATCCCTCCAACTACTCCGCCCCGCGGCACCCCGAGCTCGGGCCGACCGAGCCCGAGCTCGACACCTTCGAGCTCGCCGTCGCCCGCGGCGCCGACGCCCTCGGCCTGCCGATCCTCGGCATCTGCCGCGGGCTGCAGACCCTCAACGTGGCCCGCGGCGGGACGCTCGTGCAGCACCTGCCCGACCGGACGGACGGCTCGGTCGCGCACCGCCAGACCGAGTCCGGGCGGCGCGCCACCCACTCCGTGCGCGTCACGCCGGCCTCGCGCCTGGCGGAGGTCCTCGGATCGACCGAGGTGGCGGTGAACTCGTTCCATCACCAGGCGATCGAACGGCTCGGCGCGGGCCTGCGGGCGGTCGCCTGGGCGCCCGACGGCACCGTCGAGGGCATCGAGGGCGAGGGCCCCGGCTTCCTTCTCGGCGTCCAGTGGCACGCCGAGACGCTCATCGACGCGGCCGAGCACGCCTCGCTGTTCGCCGCGCTCGTCGCGGCCGCCGCGGCGGCGGATCCGCTGACGGGGGCGGTGGCCGCGTGACCCCGGCCTCGCCGAGGGGGCTCGCGTGAGGGGCGCCGTGCCCGAGTGGGCCCGCTGGCCCGCCGAGGTCGAGGCCTGGACGGTGGGGGTCGAGGAGGAGGTCATGCTGCTCGACCGGGCGAGCTGGGCGCTCGCGCCGCGGATCGACGAGGTCCTGCTCGCGCTCGACGCCGCGACGGGCCCGTACGTGACCGCCGAGACCCACGGCTCGGTCCTGGAGATCGGGACGGACCCGCACCGCACGGTGGCGGAGGCCGCCACCCAGCTCGCCGCGCTGCGCTCCCGGCTCGTCCGGCTGCTCGAGCCGCTCGGGATGGCCGCCGCGGTGTCGGGCACGCACCCGACCGCCGTGTGGCACGACACCGTCATCTCCTCCGGCGCCCGTTACCAGACCATCTACGGCTCGATGCGCGAGCTCGCCCGCCGCGAGCCGACCTTCGCGCTGCACGTGCACGTCGCCGTCCCGGCGCCCGCGCTGGCGGTGCGGGTCCTCAACCGGATGCGGGCGCACCTCCCGCTCCTGCTCGCGCTGTCGGCCAACTCGCCGTACTGGCAGGGCCGCGACACGGGCCTCGCCTCGGCGCGCACGCCGCTGTTCCAGGCGTTTCCCCGGGTCGGGATCCCCCGGGCCTACGCCGACTACGAGGACTACGCCGAGGCGATCGACCTCCTGCTCCGCTGCGAGGCGTTCCCGGAGCCGACCTTCCTCTGGTGGGACGTGCGCCTGCAGCCGCGCTTCGGCACGGTGGAGATCCGGGTGATGGACGCCCAGACGGGCGTGGCGGACGCCGCCGCACTGATGGCGCTCGTCCAGTGCCTGGTCCGGATGGAGGCGCTCGAGGGCTTCGTGGCGCCCGCCCTCGTGGGCGCCCCCGAGGTGCTCGACGAGAACCGCTTCCTCGCCGCGCGCGACGGCATGACGGCCGAGCTCATCGACCCGGTGATGGGCCGGCGCCGCCCGGTCACCCGGTGGCTCGAAGAGGTCCTCTTCGCGTGCGCCCCGCACGCCGCCGCGCTCGGCTGCGTGGAGGAGCTGGCCGGCTGCGAGGCGCTCGCCGCCGACCAGGGCGCCGCCCGCCAGCGGACGCGGGGCGAGGGCGCGGACGGGCTCGAGGCCCTCGTGCGGTCGCTGGCCGGAGCGTTCGTGACGACCCCGGCCGTGGCGACGGGCTAGCCGCGGGCGCTACTCCTTGGAGGCAGGGGCCGGCGGCGTCGCCGACGGCGGCTTGATGTCGTCGGCGCCCGGGATCCGCTTCTCGTCCGCCGCGGGATCGGGCTTCGGGGCGGTGTTGGGGGCGGGCGGCGAGGCGGGGGTGGACGCGGGCTCAGGCGCCGGCGTCGATG
>CALMNS010000829.1 GCA_937871635.1 uncultured Solirubrobacter sp. | reverse complement strand
CCTCGAGCGAGCGGCAGCCCTCGAGGCGGACCTGGCCGCGGCCGATCGCCCAGGTGGCGAAGTGGGTGTGGGCGTCGGAGAAGCCGGGGAGCACGCAGCGCCCGCCGAGATCGACCGCCCCGGCCCCGCCGGCGTCGAGCGCCGCGATCCGCGCCCCGTCGACGCGCACCCCCGCGGCGAGCGGCCGAGCGGGGTCGAGCGTGCGGACGATGGCACCGGTGAGGCGCACGCGCGCCAACTTAGCTCGTATGCTGACCGCCGGGAACGTCGTCGTCCTCGAGTCGGGGAGCGGTGCGTGCCCAGCGCCCGACGAGACGGACCCTCGGCGTCGCAGACGCTCGCAGGCGGACGGCTCAGCTGTTCACGGCTCCGCGACGACGAAGGCGACCCACGAGGACCAGGTGACCGACTCCACGGCAACTGCAGACCGCGACGACCTCCGGGGCGGCCCGCTCTTGGCCGCGATCTCCAACGAGATGGTCGGCATCTACCGGCGCCATTACGGGCGCGGGCCGACCCGCGCCCGCACGGTGATGGTCGAGGACGTCGTGCTGTGTCGCATGCTCGATCCCTTCACCACGTCAGAGCGCACGCTGATTCAGCGCAACCGGCTCGACGAGGTCAAGCAGATGCGCCACGCCTTCCAGGAGGCGATGCAGCTCGAGTTCGTCGAGGTCATCGAGCGCCTGGTCGGGCGCCGCGTCGAGGTCTTCATCTCCGACGTCCACGTCAATCCCGACATGCTCATCGAGATGTTCATCCTGCAGGACGGGGACCTTCCGCAGGAGGATCCGTCCCAAGCGGTGGATCCGGAGGGCGAGCCGCCGGCCGCCCAGCGCTGACGAGCCGCTCAAGCTGGACGTCCGGGCCTGCCGATGAACTGGTGACCCGATGCAGGGACCCCGTCCGTAGTACCCCACAGGGGTATCTACAATGGAGACACGATGAACTCTGAGCGCGCACAAGCCTATGGCCGGGTCGTCAAGACCCTCGACGACGTGGCCGCCGCCAAGCTGCAGCCCGGCGAGGAGCAGCGGGTCCGCGACGCCGCCGACACCCTCCTGTTCTGCGAGACGATCGACGCGCCCGGAGCGCGCGAGGCGCTCGAGGACATGGACGGGCTGATCGGCCACCTGGTCGAAGCGGACCGGTGGTCGCCCGAGCGCGCGTCCGCCCTGTCAGACGACGTGGCCGCCTGCGGCCCCGTCCCCCAGCTGGCCTAGCGGACTTAGCGCAGCCGCCTGGGTTCCGGGCGGGCGAGCTGGCCTCTATCTTCCCCTCCATCGCGGCGGGCGCCGCGGTCGGGCCTGACGCCTGAGCGCGCCGCGCCGACCGCGCCCGCGTCCGGCGGGGTGGCGAACGGCTCAAGCGGGCGCGGGGCGTGCCGATGCCCACGAGTGGACATGTTCGTTGCTCGTCCCCGACTAATCCCCTACTACGCGGTGATCCTCTGTGCCGTGGCCGCGCTCCTTGCCGCGGGCTTCGGGGATTTGGGCCCGATCGCGCGTGACCCATGGCTGTTCGCGGTGCTCGTGCTCTGCGTCCTCGTCCTGGATCTCATCGACGTCGACCTCTTCGGACGCGGCTCATTCTCGCCCGGCGCTGTCGCGACGATCGCCCTGGCCTGCGGCTTCGGGGTCGTCGGGCCGATCGTCGCCGAGGTGATCGCCGGGGGCGTCCGGGTGGCGCAGCGCAAGCCATTCCTGCGCTGGGGCTTCGACCTCGGTGCGCTCGCCGTCTGCGGCGCGACCGCCGCCCTCGTCGCCCACGGGCTGCCGGCCGCCGGCCACTGGATGCTTCTAGCCGCGACCGGCGCCTCCTTGGCCTACTACGTCGTCAACTCCCTGCTGCTCTGTGGGGTATGGGTCCTGGCCGAGGGTGTCGCGCCGGTGGCCGCCTGGCGGGAGCGCCTTGCCTGGGCGGCGCCCCATTACGTGGCGTACGGCCTGCTCGCCGGTGTCCTGCTGCTGGCGCACGCCCGCGCCGGATTGATCGTCTTCGCCATCGCCGGGCTGCCGATGGCGCTGCTGTGGCTCGGCCAGAAGCAGTACCTCGATCACACGCGCGACTCCGTGGAGGAGCTGCGTCGCAGCCACAGCAAGCTCGCCGAGGCCAACGAGTCGCTGCGCGGGCTGCTCGCGGACAAGCAGAACCTGCTCGAGCGGGTGCGCCGCTCCTACATCGCCACGGTCACCTCGCTGGCCCGCACCATCGAGGCCAAGGACCCCTACACCGGCGGCCATACGGAGCGCGTCGCCGACTTCGCCGTGGAGCTCGCCCGGGAGCTGGGCTACACCGGCGAGGACCTTCAGGCCGTGGCGACCGGCGGGGTGATCCACGACATCGGGAAGATCGGGATCCGCGATCACGTGCTGCTCAAGCCGGGTCGCCTCGATCCCGAGGAATGGGCGGAGATGCGCCGCCATCCGGAGATCTCCACCTTCATCCTCGACGAGCTCGAGATCCCGCAGATCGCGAAGGACATGGCCCGCCACCATCACGAGCGCTTCGACGGGGGCGGCTACCCGGACGGGCTCATGGGCCAGCAGATCCCCCTCGCGGCGCGAATCCTCACCGTGGCCGACACGCTCGACGCCATGACCACGACCCGCCCCTACCGCGACGCCCTCCCCCTCGAGGCCGCCCTGGCGGAGTGCCGGAACAACGCCGGCAGCCAGTTCTGCCCCGTAGTGGTCCGGGCGCTCGAGGCGTGCTGCGCGCGCAACCCGCGCTTCTGGGCCGGCGCGCCCGAACCGGGCCCGGCGCACCCTGTCGCCGCCTGATCGGCGCGCTGGACGGACGTCCGATGAGGCTCTCCCCCCATCGCGCCGATCACGGAAGTGTCAGAGCGTCGTCGGGGCAGGGCGACCGCATCCGGTTCTTCCAACAAGGACGACCATTCCACATGAGCCCCCTCGCTCCCCTGCACCAAGCCGAGCGCCTGAAGTGGACGCGCGCGGCCTGCCTCGCGGCCGTCACCGCCGGCCTCGCCGCCACGGCAGCCCCCGCTGTCGCCGCGCCGGGTTTCGCGCCGGCCAACCT
>CALMNS010000828.1 GCA_937871635.1 uncultured Solirubrobacter sp. | reverse complement strand
GACCTGCACCCTGCGGGCCAAGGCCGCGCGGGCCGCGGAGGCCGGCGCGGCGGCCGTCCTCGTCGTCAACGACGAGCCCGGCACCTTCCCGGGGACGCTCGGGCAGCCGGGGATCCGGATCCCCGTCCTCGGCACGAGCCCGGAGACGGGCGCGGCGCTCCGGGCGGCCCTCGGCCGCGACGCGCGGGTCACCGTCGACGCGGTCTCCGAGCGCCGCACGACGCGCAACGTGATCTCCGAGACCCGGACGGGACGCCCCGAGGGCACGGTGATGCTCGGCGCCCACGCCGACTCGGTGGCCGAGGGGCCCGGGATCAACGACAACGGCACGGGGATCGCGACGCTTACGACCCTGGCCGAGCGGCTCGCCGAGCACGCGCCGACCGGCCGCCGGGTCCGCTTCGCCTTCTGGGGGGCCGAGGAGCTCGGCCTCTACGGCTCGCGCCACTACGTCGCCGGGCTCGCCCGCGACGAGCGGCGCCGCCTCGGCGCCTACCTCAACCTCGACATGGTCGGCTCCCCCAACCCGGTCCGGCTCGTCTACGACGGCGACCGGGCGCCGCGGGGCTCGGAGCGCATCGAGGACGCCCTGCGCGGCCACTTCCGCTCGCGCGGGCTCGCGGTCGGCGAGACGGGCCTGCGCTCGAGCTCGGACCACGCGCCGTTCCTCCGCGCCGGGCTGCCGGTCGGGGGCCTCTACACGGGCGCGGGCGAGCGCAAGACGGCGGCCCAGGCCCGGCGCTTCGGCGGGAGCGCCGGGCGGCCGCTCGACCGCTGCTACCACCGCGCGTGCGACACGGTGGCCAACGTCGACCGCCGGGTCCTCTCCCAGATGGCCGACGCCGCCGCCCACGCCACGGCGGTGCTCGCACGGAGGTAGGCCATCCGATGCGCGCGCGTGACATCCTCGTGAAGGATGGCCACGCCGGAGATCACCCATCCGCCCGAGTGGGCGCTCGTCCGCATCCTGGCCGAGGCGGGATCGGTGTCCGAGGCCGCGCCGAAGCTCCTCGAGGTCGTCGGCCGCCACTTCGGCTGGGCGCTGGGCGCCCTCTGGCTGGCCGACGAGGCCGGCCTGGGCCTGGAGTGCGCGGGCTCGTGGTCGGAGGACCACCCCGCGCTCGCCGAGTTCCGCCGGCAGTCCGGGCGGCTGAGCTACCCGCCCGGCGTCGGCCTGCCGGGCAGCGTGTGGGCGAGCGGCCGCTCCCGGTGGGACGCCGACCTCTCCGTCACCGACTTCCCGCGGGACGGGATCGCCGACGCGGCCGGGCTCGGCGCCGCGGTGGTGGTCCCCGTGGTCTCCCCCGGCGGGGTGGTGGGCGTCATGGAGCTCCTCGCCCGCGGGTTCCGGCCGCTCGAGCCCGACGTCCTCGAGCGGCTCGAGACCGTCGGCCGCCAGATCGGCCAGTATTTCGCCCGCCTGCGCGCCGAGGAGCGGCTCCTGCAGTCCGAGGAGTCGAGCGCCTCGATCGTGGCGGCCGCCCTGGACTGCATCATCACCATGGACCACACCGGCCGGGTGGTCGACCTCAACCCGGCGGCGGAGGCGACCTTCGGCTACGCGCGCGCCGACGCCGTCGGGCGGCGGCTGGGCGACCTCATCGTGCCGCCCGCCCTCCGCGCCGCCCACCACGCCGCCCTGGACCGCTACGTGGCCACCGAGGAGCCGCGGATCCTCGGCGAGCGCCTCGAGCTGACCGGCATGCGCGCGAACGGGACGACGCTGCCCGTCGAGCTGACCGTCACCCGGCTGGGAAGCCACCACCCGCCGGTCTTCGCCGGCTTCCTGCGCGACATCTCCGCGCGGCGGGCCTCCGAGCGGGAGGTCGAGCGGCTGCTCGAGCTCGAGCGCGAGGCCCGCGTCCGCGCCGAGCTCGCCGAGCACGCGGCGCGCTCGATCTCCGACGTCCTGCAGGGCTCGCTCCTGCCGCCGCACCTGCCCCAGGTCCCCGGGATCGAGCTCGGCGCGGTCTACCGGGCGGGCGCGGAGGGGACGGTGGTCGGCGGGGACTTCTACGACGTCTTCGAGCTCGGGGACGGGCGCTGGGGGATCGCCATCGGCGACGTGCGGGGCAAGGGCCCCCACGCCGCCTCGGTCACCGCGCTCATGCGCTACACGATCCGCACCGCGGCGGTGCGGGAGGCCTCGCCCAGCGACGTGCTGGGCGTCCTCAACCAGGCGCTCCTGGCCGAGGACGGCGCCGGAGGCGGGGAGGCGGGCGACTTCTGCACCGCGGTGTACGGCGTGCTCGACACCGCCGATCCGGACGGCCCGGCGCTCTGCGTGGCCATCGGCGGGCACCCGCTGCCGCTCCTGCGCACGCGGGACGGCGTGCGGGCGATGGGGGAGCCGGGCACGCTGCTCGGGGTCATCCCCGACCCGCGGATCGCCGACGCCCGGATCACCCTGGCCCCCGGCGACGTCCTGCTCCTGTTCACGGACGGGGTCATCGAGAGCCGGACGCCCGAGGGGTTCTTCGGGACGGACCGGCTGGCCGGGCTCCTGGCCGGCTGCGGGGACCTGGACGCCGGGGCGGTGGCCGGGCGGGTCGAGGCGGCGGTCGTCGGCTCCGCGGTCACGCGGTCGGCCGACGACGTCGCGGTGCTGGCGCTCAGGGCGACGGCGACGTGAGCTCCCCGGCGCTCACCTACTCGAGCTACCTCCGGGTCGACGAGCTCCTCGCCCTGCAGTCGCCGCGCTCCGACGAGCACGACGAGGTGCTCTTCATCGTCATCCACCAGGTCTACGAGCTCTGGTTCAAGCAGCTGCTGCACGAGCTCGGGCGCCTCGGGGCCACGCTGCGCGAGGGGCAGACCGTCGCCGCGCTGCAGACCCTGCGCCGGATCCTCGCCATCCTCAAGACGATCGTCGCCCAGATCGACGTGCTGGAGACCCTCACGCCGCTGGGCTTCATGGCCTTCCGCGGGCGCCTCGCGGCGGCCAGCGGCTTTCAGTCGGCCCAGTGGCGGGAGATCGAGGCGGTGCTCGGGCGGCGCGACCCGAAGATGCTCGCCCCGTACGCGGAGGGGTCCGAGGCGCGCGGGCGGATCGCGGCGCGGATGGCGGAGCCCGACCTCTTCGACGGGCTGCTCGCCTACCTCGGCACCCGCGGGTATCCGATCCCGCCCCCCGCCCCCGCCACCCTGCCCCGCGGCCCCGACATGGACGACGTCGAGGCGCTGCTCATCGAGGTGCACCGCTCCGACCCGGAGGCGGCCATCGTCTGCGAGCACCTGGTCGACCTCGACGAGGGCGTGCAGGAGTGGCGCTACCGCCACGTGCAGATGGTCGAGCGGACGATCGGGCGCCGGACGGGAACGGGCGGGTCGAGCGGCGCCGACTACCTGCGCTCCACGCTGTTCCGCCCGGTCTTCCCGGCGCTGTGGGCGATCCGCTCGAAGCTCTGACGTGGCCGACCTGCGCGTCGGGCTGATCGGCTTCGGCCTCGCCGGCCGGGTCTTCCACGCGCCGCTGGTCGAGGCGATCGACGGGATGCGCCTCAGCGCGGTCGTCACCTCCCGCGCGGCGGAGGTCCGCGAGCGCCACCCCGGGACCGAAGTGCTGCCCGAGCCCGACGGCCTGTGGTCGCGGTGCGACCTCGTCGTCCTCGCGTCGCCCAACCGGACGCACGTCCCGCTGGCCCTCGAGGCGCTGCGCCACGACCGCCCCCTCGTGGTCGACAAGCCGCTCGCCGGCACCGCCGCGGAGGCCGAGCGCGTCGTCCGCGCCGCCCGCGGTGGCCTCACCGTCTTCCACAACCGGCGCTGGGACGGCGACTTCCTCACCGTGCGCCGGCTCGTCGAGGCGGGCACGCTCGGGCCCGTGCACCGCCTGGAGTCGCGCTTCACCCGCTACCGGCCGGAGGTGGCGCCGGAGGCCTGGCGCGAGAAGGGCGATCCCGGCGAGGGCGGCGGGCTCCTGCTCGACCTCGGCCCCCACCTCGTCGACCAGGCCGTCCAGCTCTTCGGGCCGGTGCGCGGCGTGCACGCCGAGCTCGACCGCCGGCGGCTCGGGGCGGAGGTCGAGGACGACGCCTTCCTCGCGCTCGAGCACGGCGGCGAGGTGCGGTCGCACCTGTGGATGAGCTCGGTCGCGCCCGTGCCGCTCGCGCGGTTCGTCCTGCAGGGCGTCGCGGGCGGGTTCGCGTGCGACGGGCTCGATCCGCAGGAGGCCCAGCTGCGCGAGGGGTTCGCCCCCGGCTCGGCCGCCTTCGGCGAGGCGCGGGCGCCGGGCCGCTTGACCGACCGCTTCGGGACCTCGCCCCTAGCCCTCGAGCGCGGGGACTACGCGCACTTCTACCGGGGGGTGCTCGCGTGGCTCCGGCGCGACGCCGCGCCGCCCGTCGAGCCGCGCGACGCCGTCGAGGTC
>CALMNS010000827.1 GCA_937871635.1 uncultured Solirubrobacter sp. | reverse complement strand
GTCCACCGCCGTCCTCCCCGTCGCCGACGTGGCCGTCGTCGACGGCTGGCGCTTCGCCTCCCAGCCCGTCGCCGTCCGCGAGCGCGGCGACCGCTCGACGATCGAGCGGATCCGGACGACGGTCGCGCCGGACGGCGCGCGGACCGCGACCCCGGACGCGGTCGACCTGCTTCACGTCACGCCGGACGGCCTGGCCGCCGAGGGCGCCTCGCTGGGCTACCGCCCCGAGGCCGCCCGCCGGATCGAGGCGACGGACGAGCACGTCGGCTCCGAGGTGGTGCTCCTGCGTGCCGCGTGACGTCCTGCGCGTCTGCGCGCTCTATCCCGACCTGATGAACATCTACGCCGACCGGGGCAACCTCCAGGTGCTCGAGCGGCGCTGCGCCTGGCGCGGGCTCGGCTTCGAGCTCACGGGCGCGGGGATCGGCGAGCCGCTGGACCCGGCCGCGCACGACCTCATCTACATCGGCGGCGGGCAGGACCGCGACCAGGCCCTCTGCGCCCAGGACCTCGCCTCCCCCGCCAAGCGCGACGCCCTGCACGCCGCGGCGGCGGCCGGCAAGGTCGTGCTCGCGGTCTGCGGCGGCTACCAGCTCCTCGGCCACGGCTACGCGATGGGCGCCGAGCGGCTGCCGGGCGTCGGGCTCGTCGACCTCGAGACGGTCCGCGAGGACGGCCCGCGGCTCATCGGCAACGTCGCCATCGAGGTCGAGCTCCCCGGGCTGGACGGTCCCGGGGTGCTCGCGGGCTTCGAGAACCACGCGGGCCGCACGCGCCTGGGTCCTGGCGCGCAGCCGCTCGGGCGGGTCCTCGCCGGGCACGGCAACGACGGGGCCGACGGTCGCGAGGGGGTGCGGTCCGGGAACGTCGTCGGGACCTACCTGCACGGGCCGCTGCTGCCGAAGAACACCTGGTTCGCGGACTGGCTGATCGCCACCGCCACCGGGCGCGAACCCGGCGCGCTGGCGCCGCTCGACGACACGCTGGAATCCGGTGCGCACCGAGCCGCCCGGCGCGCCGCGGGGCTCTAGCGGGCTCCCAACCGACACGTCCTATCCGTTCACCAGGTATTCTCAGCGCGAGCGTCGACGCCGGAAGGGTGCGTCGACCCGGCCGAGGAGCAGACAACTTGACCCCATCCGCCATCGCCCAGACCGAGGGGTCGTCCGCACAGACCGAGGCCGTCGAGCTCGAGTTCCGCGACGTCACCAAGCAGTATCCGGGCGCCTCCGAGCCGGTCATCGAGCACCTGTCCTTCCACGTGCCGGCCGGTGAGATCTGCGTGCTGGTCGGCCCCTCGGGCTGCGGCAAGACCACCGCCATGCGGATGGTCAACCGGATGATCGACATCACCGAGGGGGACATCCTCCTCGGCGGCGAGAGCGTCAACGCGAAGTCCCCCGCCGAGCTGCGCCGGAACGTGGGCTACGCGATCCAGCAGATCGGCCTCTTCCCGCACCTCACCATCGCGGACAACATCTCGACGGTGCCCAAGCTGCTCGGGTGGGACAAGGCTCGCATGCGCAGCCGGGTCGACGAGCTGCTCGAGCTCGTCTCGCTCGATCCCGACGAGACCCGCGACCGCTATCCGGCCCAGCTGTCGGGCGGCATGCGTCAGCGCGTGGGCGTGGCCCGGGCGCTCGCCGCCGATCCGCCGCTCATGCTCATGGACGAGCCGTTCGGCGCCATCGACCCGATCAACCGCGAGCGCCTCCAGAACGAGTTCCTCCGCCTCCAGCGGGAGATCCGCAAGACGGTCGTCTTCGTCACCCACGACATCGACGAGGCGATCAAGATGGGCGATCGCGTGGCCGTGCTCAAGAAGGGCGGCATCCTCGCCCAGTACGCGCCGCCGGCGGAGCTCCTGATGGCCCCCGCCGACCAGTTCGTCGAGGACTTCGTGGGCGCCGACCGCGCCCTCAAGCGGCTCGCGCTCCAGCGCGTGCGCGACATCGACCTGTGGACGGCGGCCACCGTGAAGGTCGGCGACCCGGTCGCCGAGGTGCGCGCCAAGCTCGAGGACGCCGACGTCAAGATCCCGCTGCTCGTCGACGACGCCCAGCGCCCGATCGGGTGGCTCTCCGAAGGCGCGCTGCGTGCCGAGCGGGTGCGCAAGGACCTGCGCTCCCCGGCCGAGCCCCTCGTCGAGCTCGACGACATCCTGCGCGACGCGCTGTCGGACCTGCTGGCCACGGAGACCCGCTACGCCCCGGTGGTGAACTCGCGCGGTCACGTGACCGGGGTGCTCTCGCTCGAGGTCATCTCCCACGTGCTGCACGACCACACGCTGGCGACCACCGCACCCACCTCGGCCGACTTCCTCGAAGCCAGTTGATCCCCTCGGTCCTCGCCCAGCTCGACATCCAGGACCCGGCGGAGGGCGATGCGTCCTGCGTGGCCGAGAACGGCTTCTGTCCGGGCTGGATCGCCGACAACTTCGACCGCTACCTCGGTCCGCTCGGCGAGCACGTCTACCTGACCGTCGTATCCGTGGTCATCGGGTTCGCCATCGCCCTCGCCCTCGCCTTGATCGCTCACCGGCGCCGCTGGCTGACGGGCCCGATCATCACCGGGACCGGGATCCTCTACGCGATCCCCTCGGTGGCCGCGTTCTTCCTCCTGCAGCCCATCACGGGGCTGGGCAACCAGACCGCCATCGTCGCGCTCGTCTCCTACACGCTGCTGATCATCTTCCGCAACATCACCGACGGGCTGCGCAACGTGCCCGCCGAGATCGTCGACGCGGCCCGCGGGCAGGGCCTCACCGACCGCCAGATCCTGCGCCGGGTCGAGCTCCCGCTCGCGGTGCCGGAGATCCTCGCGGGCCTGCGGATCGCCTTCTCGACCACCGTGGGGCTGGCGACGCTCGCCGTCTTCGCCGGTGGCGGCGGGCTGGGCTCGGAGATCCTCACCGACCGGTTCTTCAGGTCGAACGTCGTCGTCGCGGGCGGGCTCGCCGTCCTCCTGGCGGCCGCCTTCGACCTGGTCCTGCTGCTCGTCCAGCGCTCGGTCACCACCTGGCAGCGGGCGGCGCCGGCATGAGGGCCCGCGGTTCCTCCGCGCGGGACGTCCCGACGAACGCGACGGTGCTCGCGTGAGCGTCTTCGGCATCCTCGGCGACTTCGGCGGCGCCATCGAGTTCATCTTCCAGGAGCGCGAGTCGGTCAGCGGTGGCGTGCAGATCGGCGGCATCCCGGAGCTCCTGGGGTTCGGCTGGACCCACCTGTGGATCTCGGTGGTCGCCGTGGCCATCGCGCTGGCCATCGCCGTCCCCATCGGCCTCATCCTCGGCCACAAGGGCAAGGGCGAGTTCCTCGCGATCTCGACCTCGAACGTCGGCCGCGCCGTCCCGTCGCTCGCGCTGCTGGCGTTCTTCATCGCCTTCATCGGGGTCGGCCCCGGGAACGTGATCCTCGTCCTCGTGCTGCTGGCCATCCCGCCCATCCTCACGAACACCTACGTCGGCGTGCAGCAGGTGGACCGCGACACGGTCGACGCCGCCCGCGGCATGGGGATGACGGGCTCGGAGATCGTGCGCAAGGTCCGCTTCCCGCTCGCCCTCCCGCTCATCTTCGGCGGCATCCGCACCGCGAGCGTGAACGTGGTGGCCACGGCGACGATCGCCCCGCTGGCCAACGTCCAGACCCTGGGCGAGCCCATCGTCACCCCCCAGACCTACGGCTTCCAGGGGCAGCTGGGCGCGGCGATCGTCGTGGCGGTGCTGACCATCTTCGTGGACATCGGGTTCTCCCGCCTTCAGCAGGCGCTCACTCCTAAGGGCCTCAAGGTGGCCCGCACTGCGCCGACTCCACGGCGCGGCATCCTCTCGCCGAGAAAGGGCTCCCCCGCACTATGAGACGATCCACGCCGTTCATCGCGCTGCTCGCGCTGCTCACCGCACTCCTGCTCGCCGCCTGCGGCGACGACGCCGAGGAGACTGGCGGCGGGGGCGGTGCGGCCGCCGAGCCGGCCGCCGAGAAGCAGATCCAGTCCGATCCGGCCAACGCCGACAAGGGCACCATCACCATCGGCTCGAAGAACTTCACGGAGCAGTACATCCTCGGCGAGATCTACGCCCAGACGCTCGAGGCGGCCGGGTTCACGGTCCAGAAGCGCCTGAACCTCGGGTCGGAGCAGATCGCCTACAAGGCGCTCAAGGGTGGCCAGATCGACGCCTACCCGGAGTACACCGGCACGGCGCTGACCTCCTTCTTCGACGTGAAGACCGCCGACGTCCCGAAGGATCCCGACGCGGCCTACGAGCAGGTCAAGGCCGAGTACGCCAGGGAGGACATCACCGCGCTCAAGCGCACCCCGTTCGAGAACACCTTCCGGATCTCCTCCACGGTCGAGACGGCGGAGAAGGCCGGCAACCCGAAGACGCTCAGCGAGCTGTTCGCCAAGGCGCCGGACCTGTCCGTCTCCGGCTTCCCGGAGTGCCGCCAGCGCACGGACTGCCTGCTCGGCCTCAAGGAGACCTACGGCTACAAGGGCAAGTTCGTCTCCTCCGAGGGCAAGTTCAACGACCTCGACAAGGGCACGTCGGACCTCACCTTCGCCTTCTCCACCGACGCCCAGCTCGCCCTGACCGACAAGTACGTCGGCTACCAGGACGACAAGAAGCTCTTCCCGCCCTACAACATCTCCTTCGGCGTCCGCAACGACGCGATCCAGAAGATCGGACCGAAGGGCCAGGAGGCCATCCTGATGGTCCAGGACGGGCTCAGCGAGGTGGCCATGCGCGAGCTCAACCGCCGCGTCGAGCTCGAGAAGCAGAAGCCCGAGGAGGTCGCCGCGGCCTACCTCAAGGAGTCCGGCTTCGTCAAGTAGCCCGGCCGGGCGGGGCGCGCCCACGGGGCGCGCCCCCGCTCGAGGGCGCTGAGCCGATCTCGGCCGGCTCAGCGCTCCTGCAGCACGGACAGGACGTTGCCGGCCGGGTCCCGGAACCAGGCGATCAGCGGCCCGCCCTCGCGCATGATGCCGCGCTCGTCGAGCGGGAAGCCGTCGGGGCGGTCGAAGGTGACGCCGCGCTCCACCAGACCGTCGACGGCGGCCTCGATGTCGTCGACCGGGAAGTTCAGGACGGTGAACTCGGCGGGCACGTGGTCCTCGCCCTTGGGGTAGATCAGGACCTCGCCGCCCGTGGCGAGCCGGAGACCGATGAGGTCCATCGGCTCCCCCTCGCGGACCACCTCGAGCCCGAGCGTGTCGCGATAGAAGCGCTCCGTCGCGTCGAGGTCGTTGGTCGAGAATCCGCTGAAGGCCTTCGTGTCTCCGAACATAGGAGCAGAGACCCCCGCGGGGGCCCGAACTCATCGCCCCGAGGAGCCGAAGCCGCCGGCGGCCCGGGCGCTCTGGGTCAGCGCCTCGACCTCGACCACCGCCGGCGCCGCGATCGGGCTGACGACGAGCTGGGCGATGCGGTCGCCGGCGGCGATGTCGACCTGGGCCGCGCGGTCCGTGTTGAGCAGCAGCACCTTGACCTCCCCGCGGTAGCCGGGGTCGATCAGCCCGGGGGCGTTGACCAGCGCGACGCCGTGCCGGTGGGCGAGGCCGGAGCGCGGGACGACCCACCCCGCGTGCCCCGCCGGGAGCTCGACGGCGATCCCCGTGGCCACCTGCGCCCGTCCGCCGGGCGGCAGGCTCACGGGCTCGAGCG
>CALMNS010000826.1 GCA_937871635.1 uncultured Solirubrobacter sp. | reverse complement strand
AGCCTCCGCCTCGATGCCCGAGTCGTCGGCGAGGGCGGGGCGCCCGGTGGCGGCGGCCGCCGCCCGCGCCTTGATCAGCGCGTTGGCGGCGAAGGTCGTCCCGGTCTCCGGCGGGAGCTCGACGTCGTCCGGGAGCGGATCGAGGCGGACGTCGCCGCGCAGCATCCGCTCGAGCTCGACGAGCTTGTGCGGGTTGCGGGTGGCGAGGACGAAGCGCAAGCGCGCCCGCTCACGCCGCGGCGACCGCGGCGGCCTGGGCGGTTCGCAGCTCGCCGATCCCGCGCTCGGCCAGGCCGAGCAGGTCGTCGAGGTGCGCGCGCGAGAGCGGGGTGCGCTCGGCGGTGGCCTGGACCTCGACCAGGCCGCCGTCCCCCGTCATGACCACGTTCGCGTCCACCTCCGCCGAGGAGTCCTCCCGGTAGTCGAGGTCCAGCAGCGGGACGCCGGCGACGACCCCGGCCGAGACGGCGGCGACCGAGCCCGTGAGGGGGACGGCGGGGAGCGTGCCCTCGGACACGAGCCGGCGCAGCGCGAGCTCCAGGGCGACGTAGCCGCCGGTGATGGCGGCGCAGCGCGTCCCGCCGTCGGCCTGCAGGACGTCGCAGTCGACGTAGACCGTGCGCTCGCCGAGCGCCTTGAAGTCCACGATCCCGCGCAGCGAACGGCCGATCAGGCGCTGGATCTCGACCGTCCGGCCGTCGGGGCGCCCCTTGCTGACGTCGCGCGGCTTGCGCTCGCCCGTGGACGCCGGGAGCATCCCGTACTCGGCGGTGGCCCAGCCCTTGCCGCGGCCGGCCATCCAGCGCGGGACGGACTCCTGCACCGAGGCGGTGCAGATCACCCGCGTCTCCCCCGCAGAGATGAGCGCCGACCCGGTGGCGCTGCGGACGAAGCCGGGCTCGATGGTGATCGGGCGCAGGGCGTCGGGGGCCCGGTCGCCCGCGCGGGAACCCGAGCCGGCCTGGCTGCTCACGCCGCCACCCCGGCCCCGAGCCCGACCCGGACCACCTCGCCGAGCGGCATCTGCAGGAAGCGGGTGCCGAGCCGGCGGAACGCCTCCGGGTCCCCGGTGCACAGGAAGTCGTACGCCCCCTCGCCGTCCTGCGGCGAGTCGAGCCCCCGGGCTCGCAGCGCGGACTCGACGCGCCGGGCGATCGCGGCGCCCGGGACGATCAGCGTGACCCCGGGGCCGAGCATCCGCTGGAGCATCGGCCGGACGAGCGGGTAGTGCGTGCACCCGAGGATCACCGTGTCGACCCGGGCCGCCCGCAGCGGCTCGCAGTACGCCCGCACGGTGTCGACGACCTGCTCGTCGTAGGGGAAGCCGCCCTGGATGATCGGCGCGAGGTCGGGGCAGGCGACCGCGTGCAGCCGCAGGTGGGGATCGGCCGCCACGAGGGCCGACTCGTAGGCCCCGCTGGCCACCGTGGCCGGCGTGGCCAGCAGGCCGATCCGCCCCGTCCGGGTGGCCACCACCGCGGCCTGGGCCTCCGGGGCGACCACGGCGATCACGTCGATCCCGCGGCCGGCCTCGAAGCGCTCGCGCAGCGCCGGCAGGGCGGCGGCCGCCGCCGAGTTGCAGGCGACGACGAGGAGCTTCGCGCCGCGCTCGACCAGCGCCTCGCCGATCTCGAGGGCGTAGCGCTCGAGCTCCGCCGGCCCGCGCTCGCCGTACGGGAACCGCGCCGTGTCCCCGAGGTAGAGGAAGTCCTCGTGGGGCAGCGCCACGAGCAGCTCGTGCAGCACGGTGAGCCCGCCGACACCCGAGTCGAAGACCCCGACGGGACGGCGGCGCTCGGCGTCGGTGACCGGGGCGGGCACGGGCGGCAGTGTCGCAGGACACCCACCGCCCGGCACCTCGCCGCCGATGGGGCGCCGGCCGATGCGGGCCGGCGCCGGCCTACCTCCCGCCCACGTCGGCGATCGCGTCCTTGAGCTTTCCGACCACCGCCTTGGCGATCGACTTGTCGTCGGAGAAGCCCCCCGACGCCTTGACCACGCCGGCCATGACCACCGCGATCAGCAGGATCAGCCCGACGTACTCGACCGTCCCCTGCCCCCGCTCGCGACCCACCGCCAGCCAGCTTGCGTGGATGCGTCCCATCAGCTCGTAGCCCATCCGTCCCGCCTCCTTCGAACCGCCGCGTTCCCCCGTCTCGGGGCCGGAACGCAGCTTCGAGCCGGCGCCCGCGACGCGACAAGACGCGCGGGTCACGGATCTGCGACAACCCTGCGACGTCCGATGCGCGCCCTGGTCGTCACGAACCTGTACCCGACCCCGGCGCGGCCCGCCCTCGGGCCCTTCGTCCGCGACCAGGTCGCCGCGCTGCGCCGGCGCGACGACGTCGAAGTCGAGCTGTTCACCTTCCCGCCTGGGCTGCGCAACTACGCCCCGGCGGCCCGCGCCGTGCACCGGCGCTACCGGGGGCAGGCCTTCGACGTCGTCCACGCCCACTTCGGCCTGTGCGCGTGGCCCGCGCTCGCCGCCCGGGCCGGCCCCGTCGTGGTCAGCCTCCACGGCAACGACCTCTTCC
>CALMNS010000825.1 GCA_937871635.1 uncultured Solirubrobacter sp. | reverse complement strand
CGACGCCCGAGCTCGACACCATCTGCGCGGCGGCGGAGGCGGCCGGCGCCCTCGGGGCGCGGATGACCGGTGGGGGCTTCGGCGGGAGCGCGATCGCGCTCGTCGCCGCCGAGGACGAGGCCCGCGTACGCGGGGCGGTCGAGCGGGCGCTGCCGGTGGTCGAGATCGTCGCCGCGGAGCCGGCGGACGGCGCGCGGAGGGTCGCGTGAGCACATCTCCGCCCATCACCCTCGACGACGTGCAGGCCGCCGCGCACCGCCTCCACGGGGTCGCGCACCGCACCCCGGTCCTGCGCTCGCGGCACCTCGACGCCCTCACCGGCGCCGAGCTCCACCTCAAGGCCGAGATGCACCAGCGGACGGGCTCGTTCAAGTTCCGCGGCGCCTACACCAAGCTCGCGAGCCTCAGTGCCGCCGAGCGGGCGGGCGGCGTGGCCGCCGTCTCGTCGGGCAACCACGCCCAGGCCGTCGCCCTCGCCGCCGCGCTGCACGAGTGCCCCGCCACCATCCTCATGCCCGAGGACGCCCCGGCCTCGAAGCTCGCCGCCACCCAGGGCTACGGCGCGACGGTGGAGCCCTACGACCGCTACGCGGAGGACCGCGAGGCGCTCTTCTGGTCGATGACCGCCGAGCGCGGGCTCGCGCGCGTCCATCCGTTCGACGACCCGGCGATCATGGCCGGGCAGGGGACCGCGGCGCTCGAGCTGCTCGACGACGCCGGGCACCTCGACGTGCTCGTCGTGTGCGTGGGCGGCGGGGGCCTGATCTCCGGCTGCGCGACGGTGGCCAAGGCGCGCCATCCCGACCTTCGGGTGATCGGGGTCGAGCCCGAGGCGGGGGACGACGTCCGCCGCTCGCTCGCCGCGGGCGAGCCCGTGACCGTCCCCGTCCCGCGCACGATCGCCGACGGGCAGGCGACGCCGAGCCCCGGTCCGCTCACCTTCGCGGTCATCTCCCGGCTGGTCGACGCGGTCGTCACCGTCACCGACGACGAGATCCGCGCCGCCATGCGCGTGCTCTTCGAGCGGCTCAAGCTGGTGGCGGAGCCAAGCGGGGCGAGCGCGCTGGCCGCGGTGCTCTCCGGCGCCGCCGGCGACCTGCGCGGCCTGCGCGTCGGCGTCACCCTGTCGGGCGGCAACGTCGATCCCGAGCGCTTCGGGCGGGTCCTGGCCGGCGGGAACTAGCGGTCTGCGCCGGATCGCCGTCCTGCGGGCCACCCGGCTGGGGGATGTGGTCTTCACGCTGCCCGCGCTCGACGCCCTGCGCGCCGCCTTCCCGGACGCCGAGATCGTCCTCCTGGGACGGCCGGTGGCCGCCGCGCTCCTCGAGGGCCGTCCGTCGCCGGTGGACCGGGTGGTCGTCGTCCCGCCGAGCCACGGCGTGCGCGAGGAGTCCGGCCCCGCCGCCCCTCCGGAGGTCCTCGAGGCGTTCTTCGCCGCGATGCGGGCCGAGCGCTTCGAGCTCGCGCTGCAGCTCCACGGCGGTGGCCGCTGGTCGAACCCCTTCCTGGCCCGGCTCGGCGCCGAGCGGACGGTGGGCTCGCGCGCCGCGGACGCCGACCCGCTCGACGCCTGGGTGCCCTACGTCCGCGACCAGTCCGAGGTGGCGCGGATGCTCGAGGTGGTGGGCCTCGTCGGCGCCGAGCCGGTG
>CALMNS010000824.1 GCA_937871635.1 uncultured Solirubrobacter sp. | reverse complement strand
GACGGACGCACGGACCGCTCGCCGTCGCCGGTCCTCCTGCCTCCGCTACCCGGCGCCGTTGACCTTCGCCCGCCGCGCGCCCCGCCGCCGCGCCCCTAGGAGCCGCCCCGCGCCGCCCACGCCGCGTCCCAGAAGGCGACCTCGAGGGCCGAGCAGGCGTCGAACGCCGCCCGCATCCGGTCGCGCCCGGCGCCCGCGACCTCGCCGGCGACCTCGTCGACCAGCTCCCGGCACCAGGCCGCGAGCTCGCCGAACTCCGGGGAGGCGTACATCGCGATCCACTCCGCGTAGCCCGCGTGGCCGCCGCCCGGCCGCTCGAGCGCGGCGAGCCGCTCGCCGATCTCCGCGTAGCCCCACATGCACGGCAGCAGGGCGGCGACGAGCTCGGCGAGGTCGCCGAGCGCCGCGGTCCGCAGCAGGAAGTCCGCGTAGGCCGCGGTGGCGGGCGCGGGGCGCTCGGCCTCGAGCTCGGCCGCGGTGATCCCCCACTGCGCCGCCAGCCCCCGGTGCAGGTCCATCTCGGTGACCAGGACGGAGCGCGCCAGGTCGGCGAAGCGGGTCATCTGCTCGAGCCGCGGCGCGCGGACGGCCCCCAGCGAGAGCAGCCGCCCGTAGGCGATCAGGAAGACGTAGTCCTGCCGGACGTACCAGCGGAAGGCGGTCTCGGGCAGCGTCCCGTCGCCGATCCCGCGGACGAACGGGTGGGCGTGCTGGGCGGCCCACAGCGGCTCGGCGCCGCTGCGCAGCTCGGCGGCGAAGGAGCTCAGGCCGCCGCCGCGCCGGCCGGGTGTGGAGCGGTGGGGTCCTCGCCTTCGCCGGCCCCGTGCTCGCGCTCGACGTAGTCCTCGATGTCCATCACGTCCTCCCGCGAGCGCTCGGCGACGCGCAGCAGGTCGCTCATCGTGGCGACCTCCTCGATCTGCTCCTTGATGAACCACTGCATGAACTGCTCGGAGGAGTAGTCGCCCTCCTGGCGGGCGCGGGCGGCGAGCGCGTTGATCTGCTCCGTGACCCGCTTCTCCTGGGCGAGCGCGAGGGCGATCGGGGCGACGACGTCCTCGAAGGCGACCTGCGGCGCGGCGACGCCCGGCGTCACCGCCTGCTCGTCGACGTCGATGAGGTACTGGACCATCATCATCGCGTGGTCGCGCTCCTCGACGGCCTGGCGGTAGAAGAAGGCGGCGAGCTGGGGCAGCGTCTGCGAGTCGTAGTAGACGGCACAGGCGACGTACTGCTGGTGTGCGGCGTACTCGTTGGCGATCTGCTCGTTGAGCTGGGCGACGAACAAGGGAGCGGCCATTAGGACATCCTAACCCGAGTGCTACCGTCGGCTTTCACGATGCCGTTCGCCGCCGGGACCGTCATCAAGCCGAAGGCCAAGTGCTGCCAGGACCGGCCGCGCTGCAAGCGCTGTCCCGTGGTCTGCAAGAAGCTGACGCGCCAGGGGCTCGCCGAGAAGTCCGGCGGCAAGTACGTCCTGCGGGTCGACGTCGGCAAGAAGGAGCTCAAGGCCGCCCGCGGCTAGTCTCACCCGATGGCAACGTGCGTCGTGACGGGTGGCGCGGGGTTCCTGGGGTCGCATCTCTGCGAGACGCTGCTCGCCCGGGGGCATCGCGTGATCTGCGTGGACAACCTGGAGACGGGCTCGCTGGCGAACATCGAGCACATCCGGTCGCCCGAGTTCGTCCACCTGAACCTGGACATCATCGAGCCCTACTTCATCGAGGGCCCGGTCGACTTCGTCTACCACCTGGCGAGCCCGGCGTCGCCGATCGACTACCTCCGCCTGCCGCTGCACACCATGAAGGTGGGCTCCTACGGCACGCACCACACCCTGGGGATGACCAAGGTCAAGCGGGCGCGGTTCCTCATCGCGTCGACCTCCGAGGTGTACGGCGATCCGAAGGTCCACCCCCAGCCCGAGTCCTACTGGGGCCACGTCAACCCGATCGGCCCGCGCGGGGTCTACGACGAGGCCAAGCGCTACGCGGAGGCGCTGACCATGGCCTACCACCGCCAGCAGGGGGTGGATACGGCGATCGCGCGAATCTTCAACACCTACGGTCCGCGCATGCGCCCGCACGACGGCCGCGCGATCCCGACCTTCCTCCGCCAGGCGCTGCAGGACCGCCCGATCACCGTGTTCGGGGACGGGTCCCAGACGCGCTCGTTCACCTACGTCACCGACCTGATCGACGGGATGATCCGCCTCCAGGAGTCGGGGTACCACCAGCCGGTCAACCTCGGCAACCCGAACGAGTTCACCCTCCTCGAGCTCGCCGAGACGGTCATCGACGTCTGCGGCAGCCGGTCGGAGATCGTGCACGAGGCGCTGCCGACCGACGATCCGCAGGTCCGCCAGCCCGACATCACCCTCGCCCGCCAGGTCCTCGGCTGGGAGCCGCAGATCGAGCTTCGCGAAGGGCTCGCCCGCACCGTCGAGGAGTCCGGCGCCGAGACGCTGATCGGTGCGCTCGCGTCCTGAGCCGTTCGCGCCGATGGCCCCTCTTGCAGGAAAAGGCCGCGACATCCGAAAGCCTGAAGCGTTGTGGGCTGAAGTGACCCTCTAGATGGCCAACTCGCCCACCGAGACCCAACGTCCCGCCCCGGCGGCTCCCCGCGCCCCGCGCGTGGAGCTGCCGACGCAGGACGTGCGCCGCAAGAAGCCGCCGTTCCTCTCCTTCCTGCTGCGGATGGAGACGCTGCGGCGCGGGCTCCGGGTCCTCACCCTGCTGGCGGTCGACTTCGCGGCGCTGTTCGCCGCCCTGTTCACCGCCCTCATGGTCAAGGCGACGCTCCAGGGCAGCCGGATCGACCCGTGGACCTCCTCCTACGAGGAGGCGACGGACACCATCGCCTTCGCCTACCTGATCACCGCCCTGCTCTTCGCCCGCTCGGGCCTCTACGCGGACCGCGCCCAGCGCCCCGGGCTCCCGAAGATCGTCTCCTCGCTCTTCCAGACCACGGTGGTGGCGCTGATCTTCGCGCTGGTCAACGGCGAGGAGTACTCGAGCTACTACATCTTCTACGGGACCCTCGTCTTCGCCATCGCGTTCGTCGGTTCGCTGCGCTGGCTCTACGAGCTCGTGACCGGGGTCCTGCTGCGGGCCGCCGGCTACCGGCGCCGCGCCGTGCTGGTGGGGACGGGCAAGCACATCGAGGACGTCGCCCACGCCCTCGCCGACGAGGTGCACGCGCCCGTCGAGATGCTCGGCTTCATCTCGCTGCAGCCGCGGCCCGACAACGGGCTGCGCTCGCTCGGGCGGATCGAGGACCTCGGCCGGGTCCTCGACCTCCACCGCGTGCAGGAGGTCATCATCGCCGACCCGGACTTCCCGCAGGCACGCGCCGTCGAGCTCGTCGACCAGTGCCACCAGCGCGGGGTCACCGTCCGCGTCGCTCCGTCGACCATGGAGATCCTCGTGCACCGGGCGGAGTTCGTCCCGGGCGCGTCGGTCCCGCTCTTCGAGCTCCGCCCGCCGGTGTTCGACGGCTTCGACTACGCGATCAAGCGCACCTTCGACTTCGTCTGCTCGCTCCTGCTCGTGCTGGCGCTCAGCCCGCTGCTCCTCCTGATCGCCGCCGCCGTGTTCCTCTCCTCGCGGGGACCGGTGCTCTACCGCTCGCGGCGCCCGGGCATCGGCGGGGAGAGCTTCTCCTGCTTCAAGTTCCGCACGATGTACTCCGACGCCGACCAGCGCCAGGCGGACCTCGAGTCCCTCAACGAGGCGTCGGGCGCCCTGTTCAAGATCAAGCAGGACCCCCGGATGACCCCGGTCGGCGGCTGGCTGCGCCGCTACTCGCTCGACGAGCTGCCGCAGCTGTTCAACGTCGTGCTCGGCCAGATGTCGCTCGTCGGGCCCCGGCCGCTGCCGCAGCGGGACTTCGAGAAGCTCGAGGACTGGCACAAGAAGCGTTACCTCGTGCTGCCGGGCATCACCGGGCTCTGGCAGATCTCGGGCCGCTCCGAGCTCGACTTCGACGATCTGGTGCGCCTGGACTTCCTCTACCTCGAGCGGTGGTCCATCGGGCTCGACCTGTCGATCCTGGTCAAGACCGTCCCCGCGGTGCTCAGCCGCCGCGGCGCCTTCTGAGCTGGGTGGGCGGGGATCGATTCGAGCGGGTGGCCGCCGCGGTCGCGGGCGTGCCCTTCATGTCGCCCGACCAGGGGCGGATCGTCGGCGACCACGTCCGCCGGACGGCGGCGCGCGACGTCCTCGAGCTGGGAACGGCGCACGGGGTGGGCGCGGCCTACCTGGCCGCCGGGCTGGAGGACCCGGCGGCGGGACGGGTGACCACGGTGGACTTCGCCGCGGCCGTCTACGAGCCCGGGCCGGAGGCGGTGCTCGAGCGCGCGGGGGTCCGCGACCGGGTGGAGATCGTCCGCGCGTACTCCTCCTACACCTGGTGGCTCAAGGAGCAGGTGGCCGCGCGCTCGGACGCCGCGGGCAACGTGACGCCGGGCTACGACTTCGTCTACCTCGACGGCGCGAAGCACTTCACGATCGACGGCCTGGCCGTGGTGCTCGTCGAGAAGCTGCTGCGGCCGGGAGGCTGGCTGCTGATGGACGACCTCGACTGGCGCTACGCCGACGACCCCGGGCGCGACGCGACGGACGGCATCGTCCACCGCTCGCTGTCGGAGGCCGAGCTGCGCGAGCCGCACCTGCGGGCGGTCTTCGACCTCATCGTGGCCCAGCATGAGTCCTTCACCGAGCTGCGCGTCCAGGACGAGTACTGGGGGTGGGCCCGCAAGGCGCCGGGCGAGCCGCGGCGCTACTCGCTCGAGACGTCCAGGCCGCTGGACGCGCTGGTCCTCGGGGCGGCGCGGAAAGCCAAGCGCCGGGTCCGTGCGCGGGTGCGGGCGGTGCGGGCGGCGCGGGCGGTGCGGGCCCGCTGAGGTCGCGTCGCTCCGTCGGCCGGTTCCGTGAGGTCGGCCGGTGACGGCGAACGGCGTCCGGGTGGGACCCGAGGTCGGGCGTTCAACGTGCACCAGCCACCCCTTGCTTGCCGCGCCGAGGCAAGGGGTGGCGAGTGCACGCCAGGACGTGCTCTTGCCACCCCTTGGTCGTCGCCACGCGCCGAGGGGTGGATGATGCACGCCGCCGACCGCTCCCTCCCCTCATCGATGCCGTTCTGCGCCAGGCCATCCCGCCGCTCCGGGAAGTGGGCGTCAGCAAGCGGCGGTCAGCCGCCACCGGGGCGCCTCGGCGAGCGGCGCGAAGGGCGGTGACGGCGCCGGCGGCGCGAACGGCCCGCCCGGGTAGGGA
>CALMNS010000823.1 GCA_937871635.1 uncultured Solirubrobacter sp. | reverse complement strand
GAAGGCCTCGGCGGCCCGCTCGCCGGGATCGGGGCCGCGGGCGCCGGCCCACACCCCCAGCCCCAGCGCCAGCAACGCGAGGACGGCCAGCGGCGCCGCGCGGTGGCTGAGGCGGAAGCGGCGCTGCTCGGAGCGGGGTGTCGTCCGGCGCGGCGCGGAGCGGAGGGACCGGGTCAAGGGGCGTCTCGGATCCTACGGGTACGCTCGGCGGCCGGAGCTCGACCGGTGACCACCCTCGACCTGATCATCCTCGGCCTGGTCGCCGTGCTGGCCGTCTACGGATGGGTCCAGGGCTTCGTGGCCGGAGCGCTCGGGCTCGCGGGCTTCGCCCTGGGCGCCTACCTGGGGACGCGCTTCGGGCCCACGCTGCTGCCCGAGGGGTCCGCGTCGCCCTACGCGCCGCTGTTCGGCCTCATGGGCGCGATCCTCGCCGGCGCCGTCCTGGCCAGCGGGCTCTCGACGATGGGCCGGCGACTGCGCCGGGCGGTCCGGCTCCCGGGGGTCGCCTTCCTCGACGGCGCGCTCGGCGCGCTGCTGACGGCGGCCATCGGGCTCGGGGTGGCATGGGTGCTGGGCGCCGTCGCGCTGCAGACGCCGCCCACCCGCCAGCTGCGGGCCGACATCCAGCGCTCGGTCATCCTCTCCGAGCTCAACGCGCTCCTGCCGCCCTCGAGCGGGCTGCTCAACTCGCTGGCGCGCTTCGACCCCTTTCCCCGCATCGACGGCCCGCAGGTCCGGCTGCCGCCGCCGCGAGCGCAGATCGCCCGCGACGGCGAAGTCGAGCGGGCGCGGGCGAGCGTGGTGAAGGTCCTCGGCACCGCGTGCGGGCTCGGCGTCGCGGGGTCGGGCTGGGTGGCCGGTGACGGCCTGGTGGTCACGAACGCCCACGTCGTGGCGGGGCAGGAGGACACCCGCGTCCTGGTGGGCGGCCGCGGGGAGGGCCTTGAGGCGCAGGCCGTCGCCTACTCGCCGCGCAACGACGTCGCCGTGCTGCGCGTCCCGGGCCTGGCGGCGCCCGCCCTGCGGCTGGCCCGGTCGGTCCGGTCGGGGTCGCCCGCCGCCATCCTCGGCTATCCGGGCAACGGCCCCTACGACGTCCGCGCGGGGCGGGTGGGCCCCACCGCGGAGGTGCTCACCCAGGACGCCTACGGGCGGGGGCCGGTCCGCCGCCGGCTCGTCTCGCTGCGCGGTCGCGTGCGCTCGGGGAACTCGGGCGGGCCGATGGTCAACGGCTCAGGGCGGGTGGTCACCACCATCTTCGCGGCGACCACGTCGGGCCCGGGCGGGGGCTACGGGGTGCCGAACGCCATCGTGCGGCGCGCCCTCGCCGGGGCGTCCTCGCCCGTCTCCACCGGCCCGTGCGCCGACTGAGCGACGACTTCGCGACAAATCTGCGGCGGGCTGCGGCGCCGCGCGGGGGCCCTTGTGGGGGCAGCTAGGCTGCGCCGTTGCATGAGCCGAACCCTCGTCATCGCCGAGAAGCCGTCCGTCGGGAAGGACCTCTCCGGCGTGCTTCCGGGCCCGTTCACCAAGGGCGAGGGGTACCTGGAGTCCGACTCGCACGTCATCACCTGGGCGGTCGGGCACCTCGTCCAGCTCGCCGAGCCCGACGAGTACGACCCCAAGTACAAGAAGTGGAAGATGGCCGATCTGCCGATCGTCCCGGACCGCTTCAAGCTCGTCGTGCGCGACGAGCGCTCCAAGAAGCAGATGACGGTCATCTCCCGCCAGCTCAAGCGCGAGGACGTCGACTCCGTCGTCAACGCGTGCGACGCCGGGCGGGAGGGCGAGCTGATCTTCGCGTACGTGTTCGAGAAGGCGGGCGCGAAGAAGCCGGTGCAGCGGCTCTGGCTCTCCTCGATGACCAAGGGCGCGATCCGCGCCGCCTTCGAGGACCTGCGCCCCTCGTCGAGCACGGAGCGGCTCGAGCAGGCCGCGCGCTCGCGCTCGGAGGCCGACTGGATCGTCGGCATGAACGCGACCCGGGCCGCCACCATCCGCCTGCGCTCCTCCTTCGACGGGGCCGTCTCCCTCGGGCGCGTCCAGACGCCGACCCTCGCCATCGTCGCCCGGCGCGAGGAGGAGATCCGCGCCTTCAAGCCTGAGCCGTACTGGCTGGTGGACGCGCGCTTTGAGGCCGTCGGCGGAGCGGCGGGACGCGCCTACGGCGGCCGCTACCACAACGGCACGAAGCCGCGGCTGGCCACCGCGCAGGAGGCCTCGGCGATCGTCGAGGCCGTCCAGGGCGGCACGGGCGAGATCACGACGCTCGACACCAAGGAGCGGCGCGAGCGCGCGCCGATGCTCTACGACCTCACGACGCTCCAGCGCGAGGCCAACACGCGCTACGGGTTCTCCGCGCGGCGGACGCTCTCGGCCGCCCAGCGGCTCTACGAGGAGCACAAGGCGCTGACCTACCCGCGGACCAGCTCCCGCTTCCTGACCTCCGACATGGTCGCCGAGATCAAGCCGATCGCCGAGCTCGTGGGCGGCCGTCCGGAGTACGCCGCCGGTGCCCGCTACGTCACCGGCCTCGACGTGCTGCCGCTGCAGCGCGTGGTCGACGACGCCAAGGTGGCCGACCACCACGCGATCATCCCGACCCGCTCCGAGCACCGGATCGAGAAGATGTCCGACGACGACCGGCGCGTCTACGACATGGTGACCCGCCGCTTCCTGGCCGTCTTCCATCCCGAGGCCGTCTTCGAGCAGACCCGGCTGGAGACCACGGTCGCCGGCCACGTGTTCCGCACGAGCGGGAAGGTGCTGCTCGTCCCGGGCTGGCGCGGCGTCTACGGCGAGGGGCTCGAGGAGGGGCAGGCCGGTGCGGACGGCGCCGACGAGGCCGACGAGGGCCGCGACCAGCAGCTCCCCAAGCTCGAGCGCGGCGAGGCGGCGGCGGTCCGGTCGGTGGAGTCGGCCGCCAAGGAGACCAAGCCGCCGCGGCGCTACACGGACGCGTCGCTGCTCGGCGCCATGGAGACGGCCGGCAAGCTCGTCGAGGACGAGATCCTGCGCGAGGAGATGAAGGAGTCCGGGATCGGCACCCCGGCCACGCGCGCGGCGATCATCGAGCGGCTCATCTCCGTCGGCTACCTCGAGCGCGACGGGCGGTCGCTGGTGGCCACCGAGAAGGGCCTCAACGTCATCCGGCTGCTCGACGGCCACGCGCTGACCTCGCCGGGCCTCACCGGGGACTGGGAGCACCGCCTTGCCCGGATCGAGCACGGGGAGGAGGAGCGCGCGAAGTTCATGGGGGACATCGCGGCGTTCGCCGACTCCACCGTCCAGGAGCTCGACGCCAAGCTCAAGGACGTCAAGATCCCCCGCGCCAACCTCGGCCCCTGCCCCGTGTGCGGCAACGACCTCATGGAGAACCGCAAGGGCTACTCCTGCTGGTCGCGCGAGGACCCGGGCTGCGGCTTCGTGATCTGGAAGTCCAAGGCCGGCAAGACGCTCCCGCCCGTCGTCGTGCGCGAGCTCGTCGCCACGGGCCGCACCGCCCGTCCCGTCACCGGCTTCAAGGGCCGCTCCGGGCGCTCGTTCCGCGCCCGGCTGGCGCTGATGCAGACCGAGGAGGGCCGCTGGCGCGTCGAGTTCGACGAGCCGTGGGCCCAGGCGGGCGCCAAGC
>CALMNS010000822.1 GCA_937871635.1 uncultured Solirubrobacter sp. | reverse complement strand
GCCCCGGGCCACGAGGCGGTCGGGTCCGAAGCCGCCCTCGAGGACGGCGGCCGAGGCCGCCGCGGTGGCGAGCGTGGCCGCCGCGAGCACGGCGCCGATCGTCGCGGACAGGGACCTCGTCGCGAGCAGGATGCGCATGCCCTGTCTCATCGACGCCGCCCGCGCGGCGCTTGAAGGCCCCTGGACGCCTGGACGAGGGACCTAGCGACCGCTCAGCGAGAAGTCGGTGCCCATCTGCTCGAGCAGCGTGTCGGCCAGGACGCGGGCGCCGGCGTCGTTGAGGTGGATGCCGTCGGACTCGCGGACGAGGGTCGAGCGCCCGCCGACGGGCAGCGCGTCGCGGTACTTCGCCCCGGGCGTGAAGATCGGGACGGAGTCGATCACCCGCACCTGGGCCCGGTAGGGCTGCGCGGCCACGGTGATCGCCGCGTTGACCGTCCGCGCGATCTTCTGGCGCTCGGGATCGCGCGGGGTCGGGACGGTGATCCAGTAGACGCGGGCCGCGCCGTCGCGGCGGTAGGTGTCCATCATCCGCCGGGCACGGTTGGCGTAGGCGGCGGCCCACCGGGCGTCGCAGCACTCGAGCGGCTGACCCGAGGCGTTGGGGATCGGGAAGCCCTCGTTGGCGCCGATGAACATGACCACCGCGTCGGGCTTCTCCTGCCGGGCCTGGGTGACGGCGAACTTGCCCCAGTCGAGCAGCGCGGTCTTCGAGATCCCGGTGCCGAGCCGCGCGTCGCGCTGCACCCGCGCGCCGCTGCCGGCCAGCCGGCGCGCCACCTCGAGGTCGAGCGGCTGGGAGAGCGAGTCGCCGGTGACCAGAACCGTCTTGAGCTCGCGCGGGGGCGCGGGCTTGGCGCCCAGGGCGGCGGCCGGGAAGGCGTCGGGGGTGACGGGCGGGACCTCGTCGCTGGTCTCCGTGGCCGCGTTGGTGAAGCCGCCCTCCTCGGAGAGCTCCGCGTCGGGGGAGAGCTCGTCGTCGAGCTCGTCGGCCACCAGGCGGAGCGGCAGCTGATCGGAGAGCCAGCCCGCGGGCTCGCCGGCGGCGACCACCACATCGCGCTCCACCCCGGGCTTGAGCCGCTCGCCGGCGTCCTGCATCCCCGTTCCCTTGAACAGGACCAGCACGAGCATGGCGATGGCGACCGTGAGCACCGCGTCGCGCGCCCGGAAGCGCCGCGCGTTGCGGTCGAAGCGGTCCATCAGGGCGTCGTCGGTGGGCTCGCGGGGCATCTCAGAACTGGAAGTAGATGAAGGGGGCGACGCCTTGGCTCGACAGCGTCGCGCCGACCACCACCACGACGAGCCCGAAGGCCAAGCCGAGCGGGACGGGCCGCAACCCCTCGAACCAGCCCTGGAGCCTAGCCAGCAACCCCGTCGGCATGAGCTGCAGGCCGATGGCCACCGCGATGGCCAGGAGCACCGGGAAGGTGACGAGCGTCGCCGCCCCCGGCTCGACGAGCTGGGAGAAGAAGTCCCCGGCGATGCTCAGCTCCTGCGCGCGGAAGAGCACCCAGGCGAGCACGACGAGGTGGAAGGTGACCGCCCAGCGCAGCCAGCCCGGGAGCTTGAACCGGCCGCCCAGCGCGTGCTCGGTGGCGAGCATCGCGCCGTGGAAGGCGCCCCACAGGACGAAGGTCCACGCCGCGCCGTGCCACAGCCCGCCGAGGATCATGGTGAGCATCAGGTTGCGGTAGACGAAGGCCCGGCCCCCGCGGTTGCCGCCCAGCGGGATGTAGAGGTAGTCGCGCAGGAAGCGCGAGAGGGTCATGTGCCAGCGGCGCCAGAAGTCGCGGAAGCCCGTCGCCCGGTAGGGCGAGCGGAAGTTCTGGGGGAAGACGAAGCCCAGCAGCAGCGCGAGCCCGATCGCCATGTCGGTGTAGCCCGAGAAGTCGCAGTAGATCTGCGCCGCGTAGGCGTAGGCGGCGATCCAGACGTCGGGCGCGGAGTACGCCTCGGGCACGCCGAACACCGGGTCCACGATCGAGCGGGCCAGGTAGTCGGCGATGACGACCTTCTTGACCAGGCCGAGGGCGATCAGGGCGATCCCCGAGCCGACCGCCACGCGGTTCGGATCGCGCGGCTTCTCGAGCTGGGGCAGGAACTCGCTCGCCCGGACGATCGGGCCCGCGACGAGGTGCGGGAAGAAGGAGAGGTAGATCGCGACGTCGATCAGCGGCGACGGCTCCACTTCCCCGCGGTAGGTGTCGACCACGTAGGTGATCGCCTGGAACGTGAAGAAGGAGATGCCGATCGGCAGGGCGATCGTCAGCAGCGGGAGCGGGAGGCCCAGGCCGACGGAGTCCAGCGAGGCGCCCACGCTCTCGGCGAAGAACGAGTAGTACTTGAAGACGCCGAGGGCGCCCAGGTCGAGCGCGACCGCCGCGGTGACGATCCGCTTACGGGCCCGCGGGTCCTCCGTCCGGGCGATGAGGCGCGCGGCGAGCTGGTTGCCAAGCGTCACCCCGCCGAGCAGAAGGCAGAACTTCCAGCTCGCGCTCGCGTAGAAGGCGTAGCTGACGACGACGATGAAGACCTTCCACGCCGCCTGCCGCGACATGAGCAGCCACGAGACCGCGAGGACGGCCGGGAAGAAGATGGCGAACTGGACGGTGGGAAACAGCATGTGCGCGCTGGGGCGGACGGGCAGTTCATCCGACGAAGCGGACGCCTCGGCGTCACGTTGCCGCGCGACTATAGTTCCGCCGATGCGCGTGGCAGGTCGGGATGCACTCGCCGCGCTGGTGCTCGGGCTCGTCGTCGCCTGTCTCGGGCTCGCCGGGCCGGCCGGCGC
>CALMNS010000821.1 GCA_937871635.1 uncultured Solirubrobacter sp. | reverse complement strand
TCCCGGACCCGTTGGCGCGCCGCTCCGCCCGCTGCCGCCCGATCCTCGCCCTGCGAGCGCGGTGTCCATGAGGCGCGGCTCGCGGCCGATGCCCGGCGGACTCGTCGTCGGGACCGTCAGGGCCCCGGCCCACCGGCGACCTCGGCCACCAGGGAAGCGAGCCGCCGCCGTGCCTCCTGCACCCCAGCGTCGTCGCGCACCGTGTCGTGCATGCTCGGGAACAGTCCCGCCGCGACGTCGACGGCCTGCCGCCGCCGCCCGTGCCGCGCGAGGAAGCGCAGGTACTCGTAGTCCTCGACGCCGTCGCGGATCAGCTTGAGGCGCAGGGACTCGATCGGGATCGTACGGCGACCCCCGATCCGCGCGCGCGTGCCGGGATAGAAGAGCGTTCCGTCGCCGTTGCCGCCGAACGCGAACTGGTCGGTCCAGGCCGTCTCCAGGCGCCGGTCGACCGCCCAGTGCAACTGGCCCGTCGCGCCGTAGCTGAAGGCGAGCCAGCCCATCGCGCGACCTTCGGACGCGGGCGAGTCGATCGCGTACCCTGGCCAGCCGACGCCGTAGGGCTCGTCGGACGGAACGCCGCTGCAGCCGAACGCCTCGCACGCCGTGTAGAGCCAGAGCCGCGAACCCGGCCGGCGCAGGAAGTCGTCGTAGCGGGCCCGCTGGGAGCCGGCGTACTCGCCGCGCTTGTCGTCCATCTCGTGGACCGAGGTCGCGAGCGTGTCGAGCAGCGAGGCCGCGCCGAAGCGTTGCGCGTCGACGATCGACGCCGTGACGAGGATCGGCACGTCGGACCACACCGCGCGCGCACCGGCGGCAGCGGCGCGGCAGTCCTCCCAGCGCCGGGCTTCGCGGTTGGGCTCGTCGCAGGCGTAGACGAACGCGCGGCGCTCGGCGCCCACCGCCCGGACCAGCCTCCGCCAGCGCGCCAGCGGGTCGCCCTTCTCGACCTCCAGGGAGGTGAGCCGGGCGCCGCGCAGGCGCGTGGGCGCCCGGCCGCGGAGCAGCGGCTCGACCGTCCGTCGGAAGCGCGCCCGGTCGCTGAGCGGCGCCCGGTAGGGCGTCGAGATGCTGATCCGGTTGTCGAGCGCGCTGCGGGCGTACAGCGCCCGGTGGCGCCACTCGGCGTCCGGCGCGCAGCGCTGGGTTAGACAGGCCTTTGTGTCCATGCCGAACGCCGTCTCGAAGCTCGGCGTGGAGGGCAGCGTGAGGCGCAGGACGGTGAGGCGGATCGGGATGAGGCGCCGCAGCCCTCGGGCACGCACGGCGAGCGCGCCGCGATAGACGCCGGGCGGCGTCCCGCGTGGGACCAGGACGTCGATCCACGTCGCGCGGCTCTCCCGCACCGGGACGTCGATCGGGAACGCATGGCGCCGCTCGCCGTAGAGCGGGTCCACGGCGGGGATGAGCGCGTCGGGCCACTTCCCGCGCTCGCCCTCGGGGTCGGACGGCTCCCGCACGTCGTACAGCGCCTGGCGGTAGATCGTCACGGCGTGGCGCGGCAGGGTGCGCCTCGGCCCGGCCAGCGGTCGCGCGAGCGTCACCGACACGCCGCGCAGCGGGGCACTCCCGGCGCGCACGACGACCTGGAAGGACTCGAACTCGTTGCGCGCGGCGACGAGCGCTGCTCCTTGCGTCCCGGCCGGGGTGGAGGTCGGGCGCACTTTCGTCGCGGACCCCACCACGGTCACCGTCGCCTGCGGGCCGTCGTCGCCCCCGAACCCCGCCTCCACCGCCAACCCGCCCACCAGGACCGCGCACAGCGCCACCACCACCGCGCCTGGCCGGCGTTTCACGCTGCCCTCCCGCGGCTCGATCCGATCCAGATCAGGGCGGCGACGATCCACAGCAGCCGGAAGTGAAGCGTGTCGATGAACAGGCTGTTGAGCACGAGGCCACACCAGGCGCCCAGCAGCGCGGCCGAGCCGATGCCGAACGTGCTCGCTCCCCGGAGCGCGTTGCCGACGGCCATGGCCGTCGTCACCCCGATCAGCGCGAGGAATGCGCTGAGGCCGAGGAAGCCCTGCTCAGCCAGGACGCGCACGAAGGTGCTGTGCGACGAGAGCGCGGAGACGACGTCGAACTGGCCCGGTCCGAGCCCGAGCGGGTAGCGGAACGCCTGCTCCGCGCCGAAGCGCTGGGCGGCGAAGCGGCCGGTGTCGTAGCTCTGAAGCTGGGCGCGGTCGCGGAGCGCGTCGAGCGAGTCCGTCGTGACGAGCACGACGGCGAGCGCCGTGGTGGTCACCGCGGCGAGGAGGAGCACCTTCGCGCCGCCGCCGCGCCGAAGCCCGAGCACGGCGAGCAACACGACGACCCCGACGACGAAGTTGAGCCATGCCGCGCGCGAGAAGGAGAAGACGATGCCCAGCACCAGCACGGCGAAGAGCCCGACCACCAGCGGTCGGGCCAGCCGCAGCAGCCGGGGGGTCAGCGCCTCCTCCGCGAGCAGGAGGGCACCGAGCACGAGGAACGAGGCGAAGACGTTCGGGTCCTCGAAGAGGCCGCGCACGCGCGTGCCCTGGAACAGGAGCACCTCGTCGGCCGGCAGCGGCGCGAGGAGGGCGCCGACGCCGAGCGCGGCCGTGAGCGCCGCTCCGGCCAGATAGGCGCGCACGAGGCTCCGCGCGCGGTCGGCCGAGTCGACGTAGCTCGGGAGCCACAGGCCGAGCGCGATCACGTACGCCGTGATGCCGAGGAAGACCGCGGACGGCTCCCACGCCTCGACGCCCACGAGCGACAGGACGCTCACGGCGAGCAGCGCGCCGAGCACCACCAGGATCGGGCGCGGCGCGCGTCTCAGCTCGAACCGCCCCGTGACGGCGGCGACCGCCAGGACGACGACGAGCACCGCGTCCGACGGATCGACGGTGTACTGGCCGATCGCCAGCAGCGCGACGCCGAGCGCGACCGCGACATCGAAGGCCAGGATCGCGAGCGCCAGGGTCGCGAGCATGGCCGCGCCCGCGAGCAGCACCGGGCCGAGCGGCGGTGGGCGGCCGGACAGACCGACGG
>CALMNS010000820.1 GCA_937871635.1 uncultured Solirubrobacter sp. | reverse complement strand
GAGCAGGAGGCCGGGCGCCGGCGCCTGGCCTTCGAGGAGCTCCTGCTGCTGCAGATCGCCCTCCTGCGGCGGCGCGCGCTCCGCCGCGAGGCGGCGGCCGCCGAGCCGCTCGAGCCGCCCGGGGAGCTCACCCGCGCCTGGCTGGCCGACTCGTTGCCGTTCGCCCCCACCGAGGACCAGCGCCACGCCATGGCGGCGGTGGACGGCGACCTCGCCCAGCCGCGCCCGATGCAGCGGCTGCTGATGGGCGAGGTCGGCTCGGGCAAGACCACGGTGGCGCTCTACGCCATGCTCCGGGCCGTCGAGTCGGGCGCCCAGGCCGCCCTCATGGCCCCGACGGAGACGCTCGCCGAGCAGCACTTCGCCACCCTTCAGCGGCTGATGCCCGGCGCGTTGCTGCAGGTGGCGCTCCTCACCGGCTCGACCCCGGCCGGCCGGCGCGCCGACCTGCTGGCCAAGCTCGCCACCGGCGAGCTCAAGGTCCTCGTCGGGACCCACGCCCTCATCGAGGGGCCGGTCGAGTTCGACCGCCTCGGCGTCGCGGTGGTCGACGAGCAGCACCGCTTCGGGGTCAACCAGCGCCGTGCCCTGGATCGGCACCGAAGGACGCCGCTCTCCCTCGCGCCGCACGTGCTCCACATGACCGCCACGCCGATCCCGCGCACGCTCGCGCTGACCGCCTACGGCGACCTCGACGTGACCACCCTGCGCGAGCTGCCGGCCGGCCGGCGGCCGATCGTCACCCACGTCGCCTCCTCCGAGCGCGAGCGCTCGCGCGCCTACGAGCGGATGCGCGAGGAGCTGCGCGCCGGGCGCCAGGCCTTCGTGGTCTGTCCGCTCGTCGAGGAGTCCGAGCTGCTCGCCGCCCGGGCGGCCACCGCCGAGTACGAGCGGCTGCGCGACGGCGAGCTGCGCGACTTCCGCGTCGCGCTGATGCACGGCCAGCTCAAGCCCCGCGAGAAGCAGGCGGCGATGGCGTCCTTCGCGGAAGGCGGCGCCGATGTGCTCGTCGCCACCACCGTCATCGAGGTCGGCATCGACGTCCCCAACGCGTCGGTGATGCTCGTCGAGAACGCCGAGCGCTACGGGATCTCCCAGCTGCACCAGCTGCGCGGCCGCATCGGCCGCGGCGGCCACGACTCGCTGTGCCTCCTGTTCGGCCCGAAGGAGTCGCTCCGCCTGCGGGCGCTCGCCGAGCACACCGACGGCTTCTCGCTGGCCGAGATCGACCTCGAGCTGCGCGGGGAGGGGGAGATGCTCGGCGTCCGCCAGTCGGGCCTCGCGCAGTTCCGCACCGCCCGGCTGCCCGAGGACGCCGAGCTGCTCGAGCGCGCGCGGATGCGGGCCCGGCTGCTGCTCGACGCCGATCCTGACCTCGAGGAGCCCGAGCACGTCCTCCTCGCCGAGGCGCTCGCCCGCGCCTTCGGCGCCGAGGCGCTCGAGCCGATCCCGGCGTAGCGGAGCGACGTGCGCGTGATCGCCGGGGTGCACGGCGGGCGGCGGCTCGTGACACCGGCCGGGACGGACACCCGCCCGACGTCCGACCGCGTCCGCGAGGCGCTCTTCTCCGTGCTCGGCGAGGCCGGCGTGCGCGACGCCCGGGTCCTCGACCTGTTCGCCGGATCCGGGGCGCTGGGCATCGAGGCCCTGTCCCGGGGCGCGGCGGCGGCGACCTTCGTCGACGCAGATCCGCGGGCCGTCCAGGCGATCGAGGCCAACCTCGGGGCCCTCGAACTGGAGGCCCAGGTGGTGCGGGCGGACTGGCGTGCGGCCCTCCGCAGCGCACGCCGGGCCGCGCGCCAATACGATCTGGTCTTCCTCGATCCGCCCTATCGGCTCGCCGAGCGCCTGGCGCCGGAGTTGTCGAAGGCGGTGGAGGGCCTGGTGAGACCCGGCGGGACGCTCGTGACCGAGAGCGACCGGAGGGCGCCACTGGCCCTGGAACTGCCCCTCCGAGACGAACGCCGCTACGGCGACACCCTGATCCGCATCCATGGCGCCTGACCCCCGCATCGCCATCGTCCCCGGCTCCTACGACCCGGTCACGAACGGGCACGTCGACGTCATCTCCCGGGCGGCGGGGATGTTCGACGAGGTCGTCGTCGCCGTGGTCAACGCGTCGGTGCGCAAGACCAAGTCGCTCTTCGAGGTCGAGGAGCGGGTGGAGATGATCGAGTCCGCGATCGGCCACCTGCCCAACGTCTCCGTCGATCCGTTCGACACGCTCGTGGTCGAGTACGCGCGCCGCCGGGGGGCCAAGGCGATCGTCAAGGGCCTGCGCGCGATCTCCGACTTCGAGTACGAGTTCGAGATGAACCAGCTCAACCGCCGGCTCGCTCCGGACGTCGAGTCCGTGTTCGTCATGGCCTCACCGCAATACAGTTTCCTATCCTCTAGCGGGATAAAGGAGATGGCGACCTTCGGCGGAGACATCCGCGACCTGGTCCCCGAAGAGGTGGCGACGCGCTTGCAGGAAGCGCTCGCCCGCTGAAGAAGGAGTCGCCTGCCCATGGACGTCCTGGTTCTCATCGACAAGCTGGACGACCTCGTCCACAACGCGCGGCCGATCCCGTTCTCCGATTCCGTGCGCGTGGACAAGGAGGAGATCTACGACCTCCTCGACCAGATGCGGGCGACGATACCCGAGGAGATCAAGCAGGCCCGCTGGATCGTCAAGGAGCGCCAGGAGATGCTCGCCGAGGCCAAGCGGGAGGCCGAGCGGATCGTCACCGAGGCGCGCGAGCGCCAGGACGAGCTGGTCTCCGAGCAGGAGGTCACCAAGCAGGCCGAGCGCGCCGCCGAGGACATCATCGAGGACGCCCGCGCCCGCGAGCGGGAGATCCGGCTCGGCGCGGAGGACTACGCCGACGAGATCCTCAACACGCTCGAGGTCAACCTCTCGAAGTTCATCGCCGCCGTGCAGCGCGGCCGCGACCGGCTGCAGGGCAAGGACGAGCCGGCCGAGGTCGGAGCGCCCGACCGCTGAGCACCGTCGCGGGCGCCCGTCCGGGCGCCTTCACCGGCGCGAAACCGGAGCGACGGCGCCTCGGCTAGCGTCCGCTGCCGTGCTCGAGCTGACCGACCTCGCCCGGTCCTACGGCGACACCGTGGCGCTCGACGGGGTGTCGTTCTCGGTCGCGCCGGGGCAGATGCTCGGCCTCGTCGGGCCGAACGGGGCGGGCAAGACGACGGCCATGCGGATCGTCCTCGGGGTGCTCGAGGCCGACCGCGGGACGGTGCGCTGGCGCGGGGCCGAGGTCGACCGCGAGGTCCGCCGCCGCTTCGGGTACATGCCCGAGGAGCGCGGCCTGTACCCGAAGATGCGGGTCCGCGAGCAGCTCGACTACTTCGCGCGGCTGCACGGGCTGGCCGCGCGGCCCGCCCGCGAGTCGGCCGACGAGTGGCTCTCGCGGCTCGGCCTGGCCGAGCGCGCCGGCGACCGGGTGGAGGAGCTCTCGCTCGGCAATCAGCAGCGCGTCCAGCTCGGCGCCGCGCTCGTCCACGCCCCCGAGCTGCTCGTGCTCGACGAGCCGTTCTCCGGGCTCGATCCGGTCGGCGTCGACGTGCTGAGCGGCGTGCTGTCGGGGCTGGCCGCGGACGGGGTGCCGGTGGTCTTCTCGAGCCATCAGCTCGAGCTGGTCGAACGCCTCTGCGAGGCGGTGGTGATCATCAAGGGCGGGCGGCTGGTGGCGTCGGGCGGGGTGGAGGAGCTGCGCGACCGCGGGGCGGCGCGCCGGCAGGTCCGGGT
>CALMNS010000819.1:1095-1686 GCA_937871635.1 uncultured Solirubrobacter sp. | reverse complement strand
ACAGGGTCCAGCGCGCCTCGTCGGTCTGGCGCTCGAGGCGCTCGTGGAGCTCGGCCGCCTCGGCCTGCCGCTTGAGCGGCCGCAGCCGGGTCCGCGCCTCGCGCTCGACGTCGAGCGCCCGGTCGAGGTTGTCCTGGGTCCGGTCGAGCTTGAGCTGCGCGCGGCGCCGCCGCTTGCGGTGCTTGCCCAGGCCCGCGGCCTCCTCGATGAGCAGCCGGCGGTCGCGCGCCTTGGAGGTGACGATCGCCTCGACCCGGCCCTGGGAGACGACGGAGTGCATCTCCTTGCCGAGGCCCGTATCGGAGAGGATCTCGAGCACGTCGGAGAGCCGGCAGCGGGCGCCGTTGACCCGGTACTCGCCCTCCCCCGCCCGATCGAGCCGGCGGTGGATCGCGATCTCGGACATCGGCAGGTCGATCTGGCCGTCGGCGTTGTCGATGACGACCTCGACCTCCGCCTCGGGCCGCGCCTGGGCCCCGTGCGCCCCCGCGAAGATGACGTCCTGCATCGACTGGCCGCGGACGGCCAGCGGCGACTGCTCGCCCATCGCCCACAGCACCGCGTCGGTGATGTTCGACTTGCCCGAGCCGT
>CALMNS010000819.1:0-1085 GCA_937871635.1 uncultured Solirubrobacter sp. | reverse complement strand
AACTCGAGCCGCGTGCGCTCCGGGAACGACTTGAAGCCCTTGAGGGTGAGCGAGCGCAGGTGCATCAGCCCAGCGCCCCCAGCTCGGCCAGGGCCGTCTCCGCCGCCGCCTGCTCGGCGTCCTTCTTCGAGCGCCCGCGGCCGCGGGCGAGCTCGCGCTCCCCGGTGACCGCCGCCACCTCGAAGCGCCGGTCGTGCGGCGGCCCGTCCGTGGCGAGGACGGGGTAGGTGACGATCTCGCCGCGGCGGGCGAGCCGCTCCTGCAGCGCGGACTTGAAGTCGGCCGGCCGGTCGAGCGCCCGCTCGATCTCCGGGGCGAAGGCCTCGACGACGGCGGGCGCGACGCGCTCCATCCCGAACTGCAGGTAGCAGGCCCCGATGACCGACTCCATGATCGAGGCGAGCACCCGCTCCGTGCGGGCCAGCGACGCGGTGGCCGCCTCGGAGGCCCCGGGCGGCGCCGCGGCGACGAGCCGCTCCGGAAGGCCCAGGCGCTCGGCCACCGACCGGCAGGAGCGGCCCGAGACGGCCTGGGCGCGGACCTTCGTGAGCCCGCCGGCGCCGTAGCGATCGGCGTCCAGGCGCGGGAAGAGGTGGGTGGTCATCGCGAGCCCCAGCACCGAGTCCCCCAGGAACGCGAGCCGCTCGTAGGAGTCCGAGCGGCGCGCCGTCCAGGACGAGTGGGTGACCGCCTGTCGCGCGAGATCGTCGGGGAGCGCGTCGAGCAGCTCCCGCAGCCGGCCGACGGCGCTCGGATCAGGAGGACCGCTCGGGGGCATGGGCCAGCACGAAGTCCACGGCCTGGCCGACGGTCACGATCTTCGCGGCCTGCTCGTCGGTCATCACCACGCCGTAGGAGTCCTCGAGCTCCTGCACGAGCGTGTAGAGGTCCAGCGAGTCGGCGTCCAGGTCGTCCCGGAAGTGCGTCTCGGGGGTGATGCGCGCCGGATCCACCTCGAGCTCGTCGGCCAGGTGGGCCCGGATCATGGCGGTGATCTCCTCGCGGCTCATGGACGATCGGGCACGCTAGCGGTGGCGGCGGACGACCTGCGCAGCGCGCCGCCCGCCTCGAGGGCGGCGTGGGTG
>CALMNS010000818.1 GCA_937871635.1 uncultured Solirubrobacter sp. | reverse complement strand
GGCCGAGGACGCGACGGCCGGCCCGGCGTTCACCGCCTCCCTGCCGGTCGCCGGGCGCAGCGGCACCCTGACCGGTCGCATGCGCGGCACCGCCGCGGCCGGCGACTGCCGCGCCAAGACGGGCACGCTGTCGGACGTCTCGGGGCTCGCGGGCTACTGCCTGGCCGCCGACGGGAGGACCTGGATCGCCTTCGCGATCCTCCACAACCGGGTCAACCCGGCGGGAGCGCGCGCGCTGCAGGACCGCATGGCCGCGGCCCTCGCGCGCTACGAGCCCTGAGCGGAGCCCTGGGCGGTGCCGTGGTCGGCGAACCGCCGGCGGGCGCGCTCGATCGACTCGAGCGCCTCCTCGCGGTGGTACCAGCCGTCGACCTTGACCACCTTCCAGTCGGGCGTCTTGTAGATCGAGAAGAAGTGCGAGATCTCGTCGCGGAGGTTCATCGGGAGGTCGTCGAGCTTCTCGATGTGCGACCAGTTCGGGTCGGTGAGCGGCACGCAGAGGATCTTGTTGTCCTCGGCGTTCTCGTCGCGCATGCGGAACAGCGCGACCGGGCGGACCTCGATCAGGCAGCCGGGGAACGTCGGCTCGGAGACGCAGACCATCGCGTCGAGCGGGTCGCCGTCCGACGCGAGGGTCTCCTTGAAGAACCCGTAGTCCGTCGGGTAGCCCAGCGAGGAGAACAGCAGCCGGTCGAGCTTGATCGCCCCGAGCTCCTCGTCCCACTCGTACTTGTTCGACGAGCCCTTGGGGATCTCGACGACGACGTGCAGGTTGTCTGAGTCCGGCATGGCCGTCAGTCTCGCAGCAGCTCGAGCAGCCCCGCCTCGTCGAGCACGGGCACGCCCATGCGCTCGGCCTTCTCGAGCTTCGAGCCCGGCGACTCGCCGGCCACGACGTAGCTCGTCTTCTTGGAGACCGAGGTGGTCACCCGCCCGCCCTGGGCGAGGATCCGCTCCGTCGCCTGCTCGCGGGTGAGGTCGGGCAGCGTGCCCGTGAGCACGAAGGTCTGCTCGGCGAGCTTGCCCTCGCCGGGCGGCGGCCCCTCGACCGAGAGCTGCAGCCCGAGCCCCCTGAGATCCTCGGCGAGCGCGCGCATCTGCGGGTCGGCGAGCGAGTCGTGGATGATCTGCGCGACGATCGGCCCGATCCCCGGCGTCTCGGCGATCTGCTCCGGGGTCGCCGCCATCAGCGCGTCGAGCGACCGGAAGCGCTGCGCGAGGTTGCGCCCGGTGATGCCGCCGACGCCCTCGATCCCCATCCCGAACAGCACGCGGCCGAACGGGCGGTCCTTAGAGGCCTCGATCGAGCGCAGCAGCCGCTCGGCGGAGACCTCCCCCATCCGGTCGATGGCCACGAGCTGCTCCTTGGTCAGCCGGTAGAGGTCGCCCGCCGTCCTGACCAGCCCGCGCTCGAGCAGCCCGGCGATCTGCTTCTCCCCGAGCCCGTCGATGTCCAGGGCGCCCTGGGAGGCGAAGTGCACGAGGAGCTGCCAGCGCCGCTCGGGGCACTCGCGGTTCGGGCAGCGGGTGAACACCGTGCCCTCCGGCTTGACCGTCGGCGTGTCGCAGAACGGGCAGCGCTCGGGCGGCCGCGGGACGGGCGCGCGGTCGGGCCGCTCGACGGCGTGGGGGGCGGGCGAGACGACCTGCGGGATGACGTCGCCGGCGCGCAGGACGATGACCTCGTCGCCCGGCCGGACGTCCTTGCGGACGAGGTCCTCCTCGTTGTGCAGGGTGGCCTGCTTGACGGTCACCCCGCCGACGTGGACCGGCTCGAGCTGCGCGAACGGGTGCAGGTCGCCGTACTTGCCGACGTTCCACGCCACGTCGTTGAGCCGGGTCACCGCGGTGGTGGGCGGGAACTTCCAGGCGATCGCCCAGCGCGGGTCGCGGCCGACCGCGCCAAGGCGGCGCTGGAGCTCGTAGTCGTCGACCTTGACCACCACGCCGTCGATCTCGAAGTCGAGGGCCCCGCGCCGCTCCTGCCAGCTCAGGCACTGGGCGACGACCTCGTCCTCCGAGCCCAGCGTCTTGACGTCCCCGTTGACCCGGAAGCCGTGGGCCGCGAGCCACTCGAGCGACTCCGAGTGCGAGGTGAAGCGCACCCCCTCGGTGACGCCGACCGCGTAGCACCACATGGAGAGCGGGCGCTCGGCGGTGAGGGCCGGGTCGAGCTGGCGGATGGTGCCCGCCGCGGAGTTGCGCGGGTTCATGAAGGTGGAGAGGCCCTGCGCAGCCCGGCGCTCGTTGAGCGCGGCGAAGTCCGGCAGCGACATGTAGACCTCACCGCGCACCTCGATCAGCGCGGGCGGCGCGTCCGTGTCGATCCGCAGCGGGATCGAGCCGATCGTGCGCAGGTTGTGGGTGACGTCCTCCCCCACCTCGCCGTTGCCCCGCGTGGCGCCGCGCTCGAGCACCCCTTCGCGGTAAAGCAGCGAGATGGCCAGGCCGTCGATCTTCGGCTCGGCGACGAACCGGAAGTCCGGGTCCTCGATCCCCTCGCGGGCGAGGTGGGAGCGCATCCGCGCGACCCACGCGCGCAGCTCCTCCTCCGAGCGGGCGTTGGCCAGCGAGAGCATGGGCTGCAGGTGAGTGACCTTGTCGAGCCGCGACACGGGCTCGCCCCCGACGCGCTGGGTCGGGGAGTCGGGGGTGCGCAGCTCGGGGTGCTCGGCCTCGAGCGCGCGGAGCTCGTCGAGCAGCGCGTCGTAGGCGTCGTCGCCGATCTCGGGATCGTCGAGGACGTAGTAGCGGTGGCCGTGGTAGCGGAGCTGGTCGGCCAGCTCGCGGGCGCGCTCCGCGGGCCTCATCCCACGTCGCGTGCCGCCGGCTCGAGGAGGCGGGCGAGGTCGCGAGCCCTCAGGGTCTCGAAGCCCGGCTCGTCGTTGAGGTCGAAGTGCAGCGGGGTGACGGCGATGTTCCCGGCCGCGACGGCGGCGAGGTCGGTGCCCTCCTGCTCGAAGGCCTGCGGCTCGCCGTAGATCTCGAACAGCCGCCGCGGGCCGTCCTCGTCGCGGAGCTTGAGGTCGTCGGAGTACTTGCGCTTGCCCAGCGGCGCGACCTCGACGCCGCGGACCTCGCCCGCCGGGGCGTTGATGTTGAGGATCGTGTCCGCCGGCAGCGGGGACTCGGCGATCTCCTCG
>CALMNS010000817.1 GCA_937871635.1 uncultured Solirubrobacter sp. | reverse complement strand
GGCGTGGCCGGGCCGGCGCTCCGCGCCTCGGTGCGGGCGGCCTGGCCGTCGGCGGGCTGAGCGTCGCCTGGCTCACGCTGATCGTCCTCGTCCCCCTCGCAGTGGTCGTCGTCCGCTCCTTCGAGGACGGCCCGGCCGCCTTCCTCGAATCGGTGACCAACCCCCAGGCGGTCGCCGCGCTGCGGCTCACGCTGATCGTCAGCGCGATCGTGGCCGCGATCGACGCGGTGATGGGCGTGCTGATCGCCTGGGTCCTCGTCCGGGACCCGTTCCCGGGCCGCAGGCTGGTCAACGCGCTCATCGACCTCCCCTTCGCGCTGCCGACCATCGTCGCCGGGCTCGTGCTCCTCGCCCTCTACGGGCCGAAGGGCCCGGTGGGGATCGACGTCGCCTACACCCAGGTCGCGGTCGGCCTCGCGCTGCTCTTCGTCACGCTGCCGTTCGTCGTGCGGGCGGTCCAGCCCGTGCTCCTCGGCCTCGAACGCGAGGTCGAGGAGGCCGCCGCCTCGCTCGGCGCCCGGCCCGTCGTCGTCTTCACCCGGGTCATCCTCCCCGCCCTGCGCCCGGCGGTCCTGGCCGGCGTCGGCCTCGCCTTCGGCCGCGCCGTCGGCGAGTTCGGCTCGATCGTCCTGATCTCCGGCAACCTCCCGTACAAGACGGAGGTCGCCTCCGTCTTCGTGTTCGGTCAGATCGAGAGCGGGAACCTGCGCGGCGCGGCAGCCGTCTCGGTGCTCCTCCTCACCGTGTCCTTCCTGGTCCTGCTCGCGATCTCGACCGCCGCCGCCCGGGGGCAGGAGCGATGAGCGCCGGCCGGCTCGGCCTGCGCGTCGTCGCCCTCGGGTACCTCGCGCTGCTGCTGGTCGTCCCGGTCGCCTTGGTCTTCTACCGGGCGCTCGAGCCCGGCCTGGCGAGCGCGTGGGGGAGCGTGACGACACCCGAGGCCCAGCACGCCTTCTTCCTCACCGTCGTCGTCGTCCTGGTCGCCGTGCCGCTGAACGCCGTCTTCGGCGTGGGCATGGCCTGGCTGCTCGTCCGTCGCCGCTTCCCGGGCCGGCGGCTGCTCGACGCGCTCGTCGACCTCCCGTTCGCCGTCTCCCCTGTGGTCGTCGGGCTGGCGCTCGTCCTCGTCTGGGGGCAGGGCGGCGTCCTGGACTTCGGGCTGCGGGTGATCTTCTCGCTCCCCGGGATCGTCCTGGCCACCGTCTTCGTCTCGCTGCCGTTCGTCGTGCGCGAGGTCACGCCCGTCCTGCGCGAGGCCGGCCGCGACCAGGAGCAGGCCGCCGAGACGCTCGGCGCGACCGGCTGGCAGACGTTCTGGCGCGTCACGTTGCCGACGATCCGCTGGGGCCTCGCCTACGGCGTGATCCTCACCACCGCTCGGGCCCTCGGGGAGTTCGGCGCGGTGTCCATCGTGAGCGGCAAGATCGTCGGCGAGACCGAGACGCTCACGCTCTTCGTCGAGCAGCGCTTCCAGGGCTTCGACCTCGCCGGGGCGTACGCCGCCGCGGTCGTCCTCGCCCTGCTGGCGGTGGCCGTCCTCGTGGGCATGACCTTCCTGGACCGCGACCCGAGGAGGCGCTGAAACCGCATGGCGATCGAGGCCCGCAACATCTCCAAGTCCTTCGGCGAGTACCTCGCGCTCGACGACGTCTCCGTGCACGTCCCGCAGGGCTCGCTCACCGCGCTGCTCGGCCCGTCGGGAGGCGGCAAGTCGACGCTCCTCCGGGTGATCGCGGGGCTCGAGGCGCCCGACTCCGGTCACGTGGTCATCGAGGGCGCCGAGGCGACCCGCGTCCCGGCGCGCCGCCGGGAGATCGGCTTCGTCTTCCAGCACTACGCCGCCTTCCGCCACCTCTCCGTCGCGGGCAACGTGGCCTTCGGGCTGAAGGTCCGCAAGCGCCCCAGGACGGAGATCCGCGCCCGGGTGGCCGAGCTGCTCGAGCTCGTCGGCCTCGCGCACCTCGGCGATCGCTACCCCTCCGAGCTCTCCGGCGGCCAGCGCCAGCGCATGGCGCTCGCCCGTGCGCTCGCCGTCGAGCCGCGGCTGTTGCTCCTCGACGAGCCGTTCGGCGCGCTGGACGCGCGCGTCCGGGCCGAGTTGCGCGAGTGGCTGCGCCGCCTGCACGACGACGTCGGCGTCACGACCGTCTTCGTCACCCACGACCAGGAGGAGGCGCTCGAGATCGCCGACCAGGTCGTCGTCATGAGCCAGGGGCGCATCGAGCAGTCCGGCGCTCCGGCCGCGCTCTACGACGCCCCCGCCAACGAGTTCGTCATGCAGTCGACGGGGCCCGTCACCCGGCTCGGCGCGGCGCTCGTGCGCCCGCACGACGTCGAGGTGCTGCCCGACGGTCCGGCCGACGGCGCCGTGGCCGCCGTGGTCGAGCGGGTGGCCCGGCTGGGCTTCGAGGTCCGGGCGGTGC
>CALMNS010000816.1:621-4641 GCA_937871635.1 uncultured Solirubrobacter sp. | reverse complement strand
GCACGGGGCCGGGGCGCCCGAGCAGGTACCCCTGGGCGCCCTGGACCCCCTTGCCGTGCCAGCGCCCGGGTCGCGGCGTCGGGTGCCGGACGTGCTCGAGCATGTCCTCGGTCTCGATGCCCTCGGCGATGACGTAGGCCCCCGCCTCGGCCGCGTAGGCGATCACCGCGAGCAGGACGGCGCGGGCGGCGCCCCCGGCGCTCGACTCGGCGATCACCGCCCGGTCGATCTTCACGAAGTCGACCGACATGGTGCGCAGCATCTCGAGGCCGGCGTTGCCCGCGCCCACGTCGTCGAGCGCGAGCTTGAAGCCGAGGGCGCGCAGGCGGGTCGCGCCGAGGACGATCCGGTCGAGCCGCGCCGAGGAGCGCTCGGTGACCTCAAGGACGACGCGCTCGGGCTCGAGCCCCGCCGCCCGCACGGCGCGGACGAGCGCGTCGCCCGCGAGCTCCTCCTGATCGAGCGACTGCGGCGCGACGTTGAGGAAGAGGAGGGCGTCGTCGGGCAGCTCGTGCGCACGGGCGAGCGTGGCACGCCGGCAGAGCGCGTCGAGCTGGTGGGAGCGCCCGATCCGCTCGGCGATCTCGAACGCGTCGCCGGGCGTCAGCGGGCCGTCCGCGTCCGGGCGCGCGAGCGCCTCGAAGCCGAGGATCCGGTCCCCCCCGGCGGCCAGCTCCCAGATCGGCTGGAACGCGACGCTCGGCGGCGGGCCGGCGAGCAGCGCGTGAAGGGCGCGGGTCTGGACCCCGGTGAAGATCCGCATGTGGTGCTGGGCGGAGAAGGACACGACGCGGTCGCGGCCCAGGCGCTTGGCCTCGTAGACCGCGGCGTCCGCCTCCTCGACCAGCGTCTCGGCGTTGGGGTCGGCGGCGTCGAGCTCGCCGACGCCGCAGCTCAGGGTCAGCCCACCGAGTCGCTTGTAGGTCTCCGCGCGCAGGCGCTCCACGCGCTCGACCGCGCCCGCCATGGTCGTCCTGGGCATGATCAGGGCGAACTCGTCGCCGCCGATCCGGAACGCCCGGTCCTCCGGCCGTCCGGAGCGGAGGACCTCCGCGATCCCCACCAGGAGCCGATCTCCGGCGCGGTGGCCCTGGCGGTCGTTGACCAGCTTGAAGTCGTCGACGTCGAGAACGCAGACCGAGAGCGGGTCAGCGTCGCGTGCGGCCAGGGCCGTCGCCCGGCCGAGCTCGTCCTGGAACTCGGTGGGGTTGCCCAGGCCGGTGAGCGCGTCGCGCGTGGCGCGGTTGAGGGCCCTCGCGTGGAGCCGGGCGAGCCGGCGGCCGCCGAGCAGGAAGAAGAGCGGGACGGCGAGGACGAGCCCGCCGAGGATCAGCAGGAGGGCGTGGAGCCTCAGGTCGGCGAGCTGCTTGCGCAGCGCCGCGCCGTCCTCGTCGACCTCCAGCGCGTACGGGGTCCCTCCGAGCCCCACCCCGCTGACGTACTCGAAGTTGTCCTGCCGCTCGCCGGCCTCGCGCTCCGTCCCGACGTAGGTCCCGCCCGAGCGGGCGATCGCCCCGTTCGCCGGCTCGCGGTCGCCGACCTGTTCCGGATCGCCGGCGGCGATCACGATGCCGCGCGCGTCGACGAGCGCCACCTCGATCACCTGGGGCCGCGAGGCCACGTACCGCATGACCTCCCGGACCTCCTCCAGCGGGTCCTGGCCGGGCTCGGGATCCTGGTAGGCCAGCTGGAGCGACTGCACGTCCGCCAGCTGGTCGATCGCGCCCGCGTCCTTGAAGCTCGACGTGAACTCCGCGCTCAGCGCGAGGTAGCCCGCCGCGCTGAGGCAGGCCAGGGTGAGGACGAGGGTGAGCGACAGCCGCAGGACGAACGCGCTGCGCGTCGCGCTGAGCGCCTCTAGCCGTCGCCGGCCTGTGTCCGACGTTCGCGAGGGTGACACCACTCGAGTCATCGACCGTCGCGCTCGCGGCCTTGAGGGTCGGTGACCACCCCGGCGCGCTTCACCCTCCGCCCGCGGGCGGCACGGGCCGGGAAGCGGGGCGGAGTAGCCTGGACGGCATGCCCGACGACCTGCTCGTCTGCCACCTCGGCCAGGTCGACTACCGGGCCGCCGTCGCCCTGCAGGAGGACGTGCGGGGCCGCGTCCAGTCCGGGGAGCTCGCGGACGTCCTGCTCCTGCTCGAGCACCCGCCGGTCTACACGCGCGGGCGGCGCTCGGATGCGTCGGAGATCCCGATGGGCGAGGACTGGTACCGCGCGCAGGGCGTCGACGTCGTCCGGACCGACCGCGGCGGCAAGCTGACCTACCACGGGCCGGGGCAGCTCGTCGGCTACCCGATCATGCGGATCACCGACGTGCTCGCCCACCTGCGCACGATGGAGGACGCGATCACCGCCGCGCTGGCCGGCGAGGGGGTCGCCGGCGGGCCGGTCGAGGGGCTCACGGGCGTGTGGGTCGAGGACCGCAAGATCGGCTCGATCGGCGTCCACGTCTCCCGCGGGGTGTCGACCCACGGCTTCGCGATCAACGTCGACAACGACCTGCAGCCCTTCGAGTGGGTGGTCCCCTGCGGGCTCAGCGGCGTGCAGATGACCTCGGTGGCCAAGGAGACTCGTGTGACGTCGCCCAGAGGACAAGCGCCAGCGCAGTCCAGCCGGGCGAAACCAGATCTGTTCCGCTGCTTCCGCCGGCGCATGGCCCACGCCTTCGCCGAGGCGCACGGCCGGCGCCAGCGCCTGATCACCCCCGCGCGGCTCGGGATCGGCGGGCACGCGCTCGCGGCGCAGCTATCGTCAGTGGCGTCTTGAGCACCACGGAGCGCATCCACGTCACCCGGTCGCGCGCGAACCCGGGCGGCATGGACGTCACGAAGGTCATCGGCTCCGAGCACGAGCCGTTCCGCGGCCGCAAGCCGCCGTGGTTCAAGGTCCCCCCGCCCGGCGGGCCGACCTACCGCAAGCTGACCGAGATGGTCCGCTCCGAGGAGCTCCACACGGTCTGCCAGGAGGCCGCGTGCCCCAACGTCGGCGAGTGCTGGGAGCGCGGCACCGCGACCTTCATGATCCTGGGCGACACCTGCACCCGGCGCTGCGGCTTCTGCAACGTCAAGACGGGCAAGCCCACCTGGAACGACCCGCTCGAGCCGCTGCGGGTGGCGCGCTCGGTGGCGAAGATGGGGCTCCGCCACGCGGTGATCACCTCCGTGGACCGCGACGACCTCCCCGACAAGGGCGCGTCGGCCTTCGTCGGCGTCATCCGCTCCATCCGCATGCAGGCCCCGGAGTGCAAGGTCGAGGTGCTGACCCCCGACTTCCAGGGCCTCGACATGCCGCTGGCCAAGGTCATCCACGAGAAGCCCGACGTCTTCAACCACAACGTCGAGACGGTCCCGCGCCTCTACCCGGTCGCGCGGCGCGGCTCGAAGTTCGAGCGCTCCGCCCGCGTCCTTCGCACCGCCAAGGAGATGGGCGGCGACGAGGTCACCACCAAGTCCGGCCTGATGGTCGGCTTGGGCGAGACCCACGAGGAGCTCGTCGACACCTTCGGGCAGCTGCGCGAGCACGGCGTCCAGGTCCTCACCGTGGGCCAGTACCTCCGCCCCACCGAGCGCCACCTGCCGGTCGTCCGCTACTGGCATCCCGACGAGTTCAAGGCCCTCGAGCGCGCCGCCTACGACCTCGGGTTCGACCACATCGCCGCGGGACCGCTCGTCCGCTCGAGCTACCACGCCGACGAGCACGTCAAGCAGGACCGCCCGGGCGCCGGCCCGCTCGCCGCCGTCGGCGCCGGGTAGTCCCCGGCGCTTGTTCCCGCTCAAGGACAACATCCCGACGGACCGCCTGCCGGTCCTCACGATCGCCCTGATCGCGGCCAACGTCCTCGTCTACCTGCTCTTCCAGCGGGGCGGCCTCTCGTTCGGCGACCCGTCGGGGCTCGAGTACCAGTGCCGGGTCGTCGAGTACGGGGCGATCCCGATCGAGTTCACCGACCCGGGGACCCAGGTGGGCGTCCGCGAGTGCGGGGCGCCGCCGGAGAACACCGCCCTGACGGCGCTGAGC
>CALMNS010000816.1:0-611 GCA_937871635.1 uncultured Solirubrobacter sp. | reverse complement strand
GCGCTGAGCTCCATGTTCATGCACGGCGGGCTGCTGCACCTGGGCGGCAACATGCTCTTCCTGTGGATCTTCGGCAACAACGTCGAGGACCGGATGGGCCGCGTGCGGTTCATCGTCTTCTACCTGCTCGGCGGGCTGGCCGCCCTCGGCGCGCAGATCCTCATCGACCCCGACTCGACCGTCCCCACCATCGGGGCCTCGGGCGCGGTGGCGGGCGTGCTCGGTGGCTACCTGCTGCTCTTCCCGCGGGCCCGCGTGCTCACCGTGTTCTTCCTCGTGGTCGTCTTCTTCCTGCGGGAGATCCCGGCGCTCGTGGTCCTCGGGCTGTGGTTCCTGCAGCAGGTCGTCTTCGGCTACTTCGACCTCGCCCAGCCGACCGCTGGCGGCGGGGGCGGCGTCGCCTACTTCGCGCACATCGGTGGCTTCGTGTTCGGCCTGGTGGCCGTCCGGCTCTTCGCGGCCGGGCGCCGCCGGACGGGGGACGCTCCCCTGCGGGCATGACCCGCACCGTCGTCCTCGGCGTCGCGCTGGCCTTCACCGCGCTCCTGCTCTTCCTGACCCTCTTCGTGCTCTTCACGAGCGGGATCGACGTCCTGGTCGTCATCTAGCTG
>CALMNS010000815.1 GCA_937871635.1 uncultured Solirubrobacter sp. | reverse complement strand
CGGAGGCCCAGAAGGACCGGATCGCCGCCCGCCTCGGCCCCCGGGTGAGCGCCGCGGCCCAGGACACCCGCTCCCAGGCCCGCAACCGCGACCTCGCCCTGCGCCGCCTCGCCGAGCGCCTGGCCGACGCGCTGAAGGTCGCGCGCCCGCGCACGAAGACGCGCCCCAGCCGCGCCTCGCAGCGGCGGCGCGTGGACGGCAAGAAGCGCCGGGGGGAGACGAAGAAGGGGAGGCGGCCGCCTACGAGTGACTGATCATCACGTGCTTGATCTGCGTGTAGTCCTCGACGGAGTACATGGACAGGTCCTTGCCGTAGCCCGACTGGCCGAAGCCGCCGTGCGGCATCTCGGCGGCGAGCGGGATGTGGTCGTTGACCCACACGCACCCGAAGCGCAGGGCGTTCGAGACGCGGATCGCGCGGCCGACGTCCCGGGTCCAGACGCTCGAGGCGAGGCCGTAGGGCGTCCCGTTCGCCCAGGCGATCGCCTCGCCCTCGTCGGAGAACGGCTGCACGGTGATGACCGGCCCGAAGATCTCGCGCTGGATCATCTCGTCGTCCTGGCGCAGGCCGCCCACCACCGTCGGCTCGAGGAAGAACCCCGGGAGGCCGTCGGGCTCCTTGCCGCCGTAGGCGATCTCCGCATGGCCGGGGGCGCGCTCGAGGAAGCCCTCGACCCGCTCGCGCTGGCGCGCGGAGTTCAGCGGCCCGAGGGTCGTCTCGGCGTCCATCGTGTCCCCGAGCTTGTAGCCCTTGGCCTGCTCGGCGATCCCGGCGACGACGTCGTCGTAGACCCCCTTGCCGGCCAGCACGCGGGTGGCGGCGGTGCAGTCCTGCCCCGCGTTGTAGTAGCCCGTGCCCGCGATCGTCTCGAACGCGGCGTCGAGGTCGGCGTCGTCGAAGACGACCACGGGCGCCTTGCCGCCGAGCTCGAGGTGGACCTTCTTGAGCGTGTCGGCGGCCGCCTTGGCGATCCACTGCCCCGTCTGCAGCGAGCCGGTGAGCGAGACCATGTCGACGTCGGGGTGCTCGACGAGCGGGGCGCCGGCCGCCTGGCCGTGGCCGCCGATGACGTTGAAGACCCCGGCGGGCAGGAACTCCGCGGCCAGCTCGGCGAGCTTGAGCGTGCTCAGCGGGGTCGTCTCGGCGGGCTTGAGGACCACCGTGTTTCCGGCGGCGAGGGCCGGGCCGATCTTCCAGACGGCCATCATCAGCGGGTAGTTCCACGGCGCGATCTGGCCGATGACGCCGATCGGCTCGCGGCGGATGTAGCTCGTGTAGCCCTCGAGGTACTCGCCGGCCGACTTGCCCTCGAGGCAGCGCGCCGCCCCCGCGAAGAAGCGCAGCTGGTCGGCCAGCGCGCCGATCTCGTCGTCGAGGACCGCCTGCAGCGGCTTGCCGGCGTTGCGGGCCTCGAGCTCGGCGAACTCGTCGCCGCGCGCCTCGATGGCGTCGGCGATCTTCAGCAGCGCGAGCGCACGCTCGCCGGGCACGGTGGTCGACCAGCCCGGGAAGGCCCGGCGGGCGGCGGCCACCGCGCGGTCGACGTCGGCCGCGCTCGAGAGCGGCGCGCGGGCCATCTCCTCGCCCGTGGCCGGGTTGAGCACCCCCTCCGTCGCGCCGTCGGCGGGGGCCGTCCAGGCGCCGTCGACGAAGTTCTCGTAGGTCTCGAGGTCGGTGGTGGTGGCCATGGCCGGACGGTACACCCGCTCGCAACTTCGGGCGCGATCCGGTGTCATACGCGGTGCGATGCGCCCTCTCATGCCGCTCCTGCTCGCCGCCGCGCTGCTCCTCCTGGGCGCCGCGCCCGCCTCCGCCGCGCTCGTCTACGTCAAGGCCGAGCCGGAGGGCGCGACGATCTTCGCCGCCGAGGACGACGGGAGCGGAGCGCGCGAGCTCACCCGGGGCAGGCAGCCGCAGATCTCGGCCGACGGCGCCCTGGTGGCCTTCCTGCGACCGGTCGGCTCCGGGACCCAGCTCCGCCTCGTCCCGACCGCCGGCGGGGAGGAGCGGGTCCTGATCAGCGCGAGCTCGATCGAGTCGGTGGCCTTCTCGCCGGACTCGAAGCTCCTTGCCGCGGAGGTCGCCGGGCGCCGGCTGATGCTCTTCGAGACGGACACGAGCCGGATGGCGACGCTGGCCCGCGGCTTCGTCAAGGGCTTCTCGTTCGCGCCCGACTCGACCCGGATCGTCTACGGGCTCGGCGTGGACGCCACCGCCCGCGGCCGCGCCGACGTCTACAAGGTCTCCGTGCGCGGCGGGGACCCGCGCCGGATGACGCGCGACGGCCGCTCCCTCCTGCCGGTCTGGGGGCCCCAGCGGATCGCGTTCGTCAAGCAGAAGGGGACCGACCGCACCGGGGCGATCCCGGCCTACGACATCTGGGGGATGGACGAGCGCGGCCGGGCCGAGCGGCGCATCACCCGCACGAAGGTGCCCGAGGGCGTCAGCGGCCTGATCCCGATCGAGTGGTCGGCCGACGGCGCCCGGCTCATCGCCCAGTACGTCGGCGCGGACGTCCGCGTCGGCTTCGCGGTCGACCCCCGCAACGGCCGGACCCGCTCCCTGCGGCGCAAGGTGGCCTTCGACCTCGCGGCGGACGGCTCGGCGGTGCTCACCCAGTCCGGCGGGGTGGACCCGAGCCGCCGCCACAACGTCTACTCGGCGCCCTTCGAAGCGGGCGAGTCCACGCTGCTGGTCCGCAACGCCTCCTTCCCGGACTGGAGCCGGTAGGGGTCAGACCAGCCCGCGCGCCCGCGCCGCCTCGACGGTCGCGCGCAGGGTGTCGCGCGCCGCGTGGCGCGGGTGCCACTTGAGCGCCTGCTTCGCGCGGCTCGTGTCCATCAGGACCGGCTCGCGGACCGCGTTGATCCACTGGGCCTCGGGCGGCGCGTAGGGCAGGCGCGCGATGAGCTCGGCGGCCGCCTCGACCGCCAGCCGCGGGATCGGCACGGAGTACCAGCCCAGCGCGTCGGCGAGGTCGGACGCGGTCAGCGACCCGTCGCCCGCGAGGTTGTAGACGCCGGGGTGCCCCTCGCCGTCGGCGGCGGCCACGAGCGCCGAGGCGACGTCGTCGTGGTGGACGAGCTGGAAGGGCGTCCCGGGATCGGGGATGACCGGCTTGAGCAGCGGGTTGACGCCGAGCGCGGCGCGCGCCACCTTCGGGAGCCGCTGCGCCGCCTGCACGTACGGCAGCTGCTCGATGAGGGTGAGGGCGTGGGGGCCCGCGACGATGCAGGGCCGGAAGACGTAGGCCTCGGTCCCGGTGCCCTTAAAGGTGGTCTCGAGCGTTCGCTCGAGCTCGGCCTTGTGGGCGGAGTAGTAGTGACCGTCGGTGCCGCGGGGCTCGACGGACTCGCGCAGCGGCTGCGGGTTGTCGGCGTGGAAGCCGTAGGCGGCGACGCTGCTCGTGTACACCAGGCGCTTGACGCCGGCGGCGGCGGCCGCGGCCTCGAAGACGTTCGTGGAGCCCTGGAGGTTGATCTGCCGCATCGCCTCGAGGCCGTCGCCGACGATCAGGAAGGCGAGGTGCACGACGACGTCCGCCTCGGCGACGAACGCGTCGACGTCGGCGCGGTTCGTGATGTCGCCCTGGCGGTACTCGGTCTTGCCGGCGCCGATCGCGGCGGGGTCGAACGGGCTGCGCGCCATGCCCAGGACGCGCGCGACGCGGGGAGCCGACTCGAGGGCGAGCAGGAAGGCGCGACCGATGTCGCCCGTGGGGCCGGTGATGGCGACGGTGAGGCTCATGGCTCGGACGCGTACCCAGGTTCACCGGGCAGCACCACCCGGGCCACCTCGCCGACCTTGACGATCAGCGGCGTGACCGGGACGACCTCCCGGCCCTGGGCCCAGGCGAGGAGCTCGTCGGCCGAGGCGAACGGCGCGAGCTGCTCGAGGTGCTTGACGGTGGGGAAGACGAGGAGCACGTCGTCGGCCTCGAGCGCCGCGGCGGGCGTCATGAACCGCAGGTCGACGCACTCCTCCCCGTCCGGGCGCGGGTCGGCGTCCGGGGGCAGCGCCGCGAGGAAGAAGTGCGTGTCGAAGCGGGTCGGCACCTGGGGCGGCGTGATCCAGCGCGAGAACTTGATGAGCGCCGCCGGGTCGGGGAGGTGGACGTTGGCCTCCTCGCGGGCCTCGCGGACGCCCGCCCGCCGGTGGGCTCCGTCGCCCTCGCCCTCCCCGACGTCGACCGCTCCGCCCGGGAAGACCCACGCGCCGCCCATGAACCGCTGGGCCGGGTTGCGCTTGACCAGGAGGACCTCGAGGGAGGCGGCGCCGCCCCTGAGGACGATCACCGTGGCGGCCTGCCGGGGCTCGGTGGGCACCGCGGGACCGTATCCTCCGACTCATGTCGACTGCCACCAGCCAGAAGTGGATCTGCGAGTCCTGCGGGTTCATCTACGACCCGGCCGACGGCGATCCCGACGGCGGCATCCCCGCGGGCACCGCGTTCGGGGACATCCCGGCCGACTGGTTCTGCCCGGTGTGCGGCGCGCGCAAGTCCGACTTCGAGCTCTACGAGGACTGAGTGTCCCGATCCATCCACCGGATCTGCCACCGTCCGTCCGGATCGGGACACTAGGCCCTTGGCCGAGCCGCCAGCCATCCGCGTCTCGGACGCCGAGCGGGAGGCGGCGGTGGTCCGGCTGCGCG
>CALMNS010000814.1 GCA_937871635.1 uncultured Solirubrobacter sp. | reverse complement strand
GTGCTGGTCGCGCCGGACCTCGCCCCGAGCCCGGGCTTCGCGCTGTCGGTGCTGCGCGACGAGGAGGTGGCCTGGGCCGCCGGCCTGGCCGCCGAGCTGGCCAAGGTCGCGGTCGGCCGCTCGAAGGTGGCGCCCGCCAAGGGCGACCGGCGCTTCGCCGACCCGGCGTGGAACGGCAACCCGGCGTTCCGCCGGCTCGCCCAGGCCTACCTGGCCGCCGGCGAGACGGTCGACGGCGTCGTCCAGGACGCCGGCGCGGGGTGGAAGGCCGAGCGGCGGGTGCGCTTCGCGGCGGAGAACGTCGTCGACGCGCTCGCCCCCTCGAACTTCCCCGTGACCAACCCGGCGGTCCTCAAGGCGACGCTCGACACGGGCGGCGCGAACTTCGTCCGCGGCGCCGAGCACTTCGTCCGCGACATGCGCAAGCCGCCGCGGATCCCCGCGATGGTCGACGAGTCGGCCTTCGACGTCGGCGAGTCGCTGGCCCTGACCCCGGGCGAGGTCGTGCTCCGCACGGAGATGCTCGAGCTCATCCAGTACGCCCCGCAGACGCAGACCGTGCGCGAGCGGCCGCTGCTGATCGTCCCGCCGATGATCAACAAGTACTACGTGGTCGACCTGGCCCCCGGCCGCTCGATGGTCGAGCACCTCGTCGGCGAGGGGCAGATCGTCTTCGCGATCTCCTGGCGCAACCCGGACGAGCGCCACGCGAACTGGAGCCTGTCGGACTACGCGCGGGCGGTCCTCGACGGGGTGGAGGCCGCCGAGGCGATCTCGGGCGCCGACAAGGTCCAGGTGCTCGGGCTCTGCGCGGGCGGGATCACCGCCAGCTGCGCCGTCGCCCACCTCGCCGCGCGCGGCGAGCAGGACCGGATCGCCGGGCTGACGCTCGGGGTCACCGTCCTCGACAACGAGCACGCCGGGACGGCCGGGGCGCTCGTCGACCCCGCCACCGCCGCGGCGGCCACCGCCGAGTCCGCGCGCAAGGGCTACCTCGACGGGCGCGCGCTGGCCGGTGTGTTCGCCTGGCTGCGGCCCAACGACCTGATCTGGAACTACTGGGTCAACAACTACCTGCTCGGCAAGGAGCCGCCCGCGTTCGACGTCCTCTACTGGAACGCGGACACGACCCGGATGCCCGCGGGGCTGCACCGCGACTTCATGCGGATCTCGCTCGACAACACCCTCGTGCGCCCCGGCGCGCTCTCGCTGCTCGACACCGCGATCGACCTCGGGGCGATCACCGTCGACTCCTACCTGGTGGCCGGGATCGCCGACCACATCACGCCGTGGCAGAACGCGTACCGCACCACGCAGCTCTTCGGGTCCGAGCCGCGCTTCGTGCTCTCCACGAGCGGGCACATCGCCGCGCTGGTCAACCCGCCCGGCAACGAGAAGGCGTCCTACCAGGTCTCCGCCGACGGAACCAACCCGCCGGAGGCCGACGCGTTCCTCGAGGGGGCGACGAAGAAGCGCGGCACCTGGTGGGGCGACTGGAGCGACTGGCTCGGCGAGCGCTCGGGGGGCGAGCGCCCGGCGCCGAAGATGCTCGGTGGCAAGGACGACCGCTACACGCCGCTCGGCCCCGCGCCCGGGACCTACGTGCTGGAGCGCTAGCTCGGTGCAACTGCACTGGGAGCGGTTCGACCGGCTCGGTGCGGGGGAGGGCGAGCGGCCGCGCGAGCCGCTGCTGTGGATCACGGGCTTCACGATCTCCTCCGCGGTCTTCGAGCCCGTCCTGCCGCTCTACGCCGAGCGGTTCGATTCGATCACCTACGACAACCGCGGATCGGGGCGCTCGGCGGCGCCGCTCAAGCCGACCTCGATGCCCGAGCTGGCCGCCGACGCGGTCCGCGTGCTCGACGCGGCGGGGGTCGGCTCGGCGCACGTCTACGGCCTCTCGATGGGCGGGATGATCGCCCAGGAGCTCGCCATCCGCTTCCCCGAGCGCGTGCGCGGGCTCGTGCTCGGCGCCACGTCGCCCGGCGGGCCGCTGGCCGTCCGGCCCACCCGTCGCGAGCTCGCCGCGCTGGGACGCGGCGCGGCGCGCGGCCTGCGCGAGCCGGGGCGCCCGGTCCTGGCCCGGATGCTCTTCTCCCCGCGGTTCCGGGCCGAGCAGCCCGAGCGGGTGGCGGAGCTGCTGACCTACTTCGCCCGCCACCGCGCCCGCCCTCAGGGCTTGGCCGGGCACTGGTGGGCGACCGTCTACCACGACACGATGGCCCGGCTGCCGAGGATCGCGGCGCCGACGCTCGTCCTCCACGGCGGCGCGGACGCCATGGCGCCCCTGGCCAACGCGCGCCTGCTGGCCGAGCGGATCCCCGACGCCGAGCTGCGCGTCATCCCCGGCGCGGGGCACGCCTACCTGCTCGAGGCCCCCGAGGTGTCGCGCGACGCGCTCCTCGAG
>CALMNS010000813.1 GCA_937871635.1 uncultured Solirubrobacter sp. | reverse complement strand
CCGAAGAGCCCGGCCGGATAGGCGAAGGCCGTCACCGGGCGCTCCAGGCGCTCCTCGAGCTCGCGTCGCGAGTCGCGGATCTCCGCCTCGGCGCGCTGGTCGTCCACCGTGAGCAGGTTCGGGTGCGAGACCGTGTGCGCCTCGAAGCGGAACGTGCCGTCACGGTCAAGCGCGACCACCGCGTCCCAACCGAGCACGGGCGGCTGGCGCTTGTACCAGGGGAACGCGAGGCGGCCGTCCGTCACGCCCGTGGTGATGAACACCGTGGCCCGGAAGCCGAGCTCCGTGAGCACCGGCAGCGCGCCGTCGGCCAGGTCGGCGAACCCGTCGTCGAAGGTCAGCCCGACCGTGCGGGGCGGCACGCGGCCGGCGTCCAGCATCGCGAGGGCCTCTTGCAGGCCGACGACCCGATAGCCCTCGGCCGCGAGGTACTCCATCTGCTGGCGGAAGCGGCGCGGGGGCAACGACAGCGGATCATCGTCGTCACTCACGCGGTGGTAGAGCAGGATGCGCACCCCGGCGTCGCCGTGATCGGCCGCCGGCCGAGCCCGCCGGCGTGCCGTCCACGCGAGCGACCGTGTGAGGGTCACGCCGGCCTTGACGGGGGCCGGCAGCGATGGGCCTACGCCGGCGATCTCTCCTTCCACGCGCGCAGCTTCCCATATGTCGAGGGCGAGGTTCACCGGCGGGTGACAGGACATCGAGGGCGCGGGCTTAGCGTGCCGGCTGTCCCGTCTCCAGACACGAAGAAGGCTCTCATGAAGCTCCCTTCCCTCACCGCGCTCTGCGCGCTGGCGGCGACCGTGGTGGTCGCAGCGCCGCTGACCGCCGGGGTCGCCCCGGCGAACGCCCAGGTCAACCGCTCGGCTGCCGATCTCTTCCCCTATCCGGGGTCGGAGGTCACGCTGGTCAACCACCGCGGGTTGTCTCCAGGATTTCCGGAGAACACGCTGGCGGCGTTTCGCAACTCGATCGCGATGGGCGTCGACGCCATCGAGATCGACATGCGCACCACCAAAGACGGCGAGATCGTGATCCTCCACGACGCGACCGTCGACCGCACGACCGACGGCAGCGGACCGGTCAGCGAGCTCACCCTCGCGCAAGTCAAGGCGCTCGACGCCGGCAGCCACGAGGGGCCGCAGTTCGCGGGCGAGCGCATCCCGACCTTCGAGGAGACGCTTCAGCTCGTCAAGGGCACGGGAGTCAAGCTGCTCCTCGACATCAAGACGAGCTCGGTGACCGATCGGGCGGTCGCGCTCACCGAGCAGTACGGGATGATCGGCGACGTCATCGTCGGTCCCCGCACCGTCGCCACCCTGCAGGCGTTCAAGGCGCTCAACCCCGATCTGACGACGCTGGGCTTCATCGCCACGCCGGCCGACGCCGACGCGATGATCGACGCGGGCGTCGACTTCATCCGCCTGTGGCCGGACTGGATCACCGCCTCGCGCGACAGCGCCGAATGCCAGGCCGACTACGCCGCGCGCGTCGCGGCCTTCGAGCGCGGCGAGCGCGACCATCCAGGCTCGGCCTCCTGCCTGCTCGAAGACGTCGTCAAGCAGGGCACGCCGGTCTGGTCCACCGTCAACGACCTGCCCTACGAGGGCATGGATGAGATCATCAAGCTCGGCGCCACCGGGATCCTGTCCGACCTCCCGGCAGAGCTCAACCGGCTGCTGAGCGACATCGACGCCAAGCGGCAGACCACCGCCACCGACCAGATCCGGGAGCTGGCCGCCACCCTCGCCGAGGATCGCTCAGCTCACCGACGCGACCACTTCGCGACGGCGGCGGCGCGCGCGCAGCTCCGCCGCGCCCGGGCGGAGCTGCGCGCCGGCGAGGACGTGAAGGCCTGCAGCAGGCTCAACCGCACCGCCAGGATCCTGGCCGACTCGAGGATCAGGGCGGACACGCGCGGCGACTACGTCTGGGC
>CALMNS010000812.1 GCA_937871635.1 uncultured Solirubrobacter sp. | reverse complement strand
GGCCTTCGTGGCCCGCCGGCGGCGCGCGGGCGCCTTGTCGGCGGGGCCGTCGACCCGGTCGAGGACCAGCTTGAGCGCGAAGGCGGTGAGCAGCTCGCGGAACCTCACTGGCCGGCCCCCGCCGGCGGCTGGCCGCCCGCCGACTGCGGGCGGAAGCGCTGGTCGAGCGGCTCGAACTCCTGGTCGAGCTCGCCCTTGAGCACCAGCCGGTACAGGTACCACAGCGAGGGGATGAGGATGATCATCCCCACCCCGACGGCGAAGACGAGCGCGGTCAACGAGGCGTCGCTGGCCGCCGCCTGGTCGAGCGTCAGCTCGCCGGGCAGGAAGTAGGGATCCTGGGCGAACACCCAGCCCAGGCAGATGGCCCCCACGGCCACGCCGGCGCTGACCCGCGCGAGGCCGTAGCGCCCGGCGAAGACCAGGGCGAGGGTGGCCGCGCCCCCGAGGCCGGAGGCGATGACCGCCGCGAGCCCGGCGCCCGAGGTGAGCCCGTCGAAGAGGTCCGGGGCGTCCGAGCGCACCACCGCGAGCCCGCCGAGGGCGACGAGCCCGGCGATCACGCCGGAGCCGAGCGCGCGGCGGCGGAACGCCTGGACCATGTCCGGTACCCCCGCGCGCACCGAGTCGCCGGCCAGGTAGACGGCGGCGACGTGCGCGCCGGTGACCACCGCGAGGACGCCGATCAGCGCGGAGGTCGGGTTCACCCAGGAGGTGATCGGGTCCCCCGCCGCGTTGCCGACCTCGACCCGTCCGGAGGCGATGCCGCCGGCCGCCGCCCCGAAGAACAGCGGGATGAGGACGGAGGAGAGGGCGAACAGTCCGCCGAGCACCTTGGCCTCGCGGATCGTCCCCGCCTGCCCGCGCAGGGCGAAGGCGGCTCCCCGGAAGATGATCCCGATCGCCGCCACGAACAGCGGGATCGACAGGGTCGAGAAGATCGAGCCGAAGGCCACCGGGAACGCCGTCCAGACGATGACCAGCACGAAGATCAGCCAGACGTGGTTAGCCTCCCAGACGGGGGCCATGGAGCGCTGGATCATCCCGCGCAGGCGGCCGCCGCCCTCGGCGGTGCCGGCGGTGAGGTCCCAGAAGCCCGCGCCGAAGTCCGCGCCGCCGAAGATCGCGTAGGCCGTGACCCCCAGCATCACGAAGGCGAGGCAGATCTCGGCCATCAGTGCGCGACCTTCGTCCGCGGGAGCTCGGCCTGGGAGACCTCCGTGTGCGGCGGCGCGGCGGTCAGCCGGCGCAGCAGCCAGACGACGGCGACGGCCAGCGCGACGTAGACCGCGACCAGGACGGCGTAGCCCACCTCGAGCCCGTCGGCGTTCGTGACCGCCTGCTCGGTGCGCATCACGTTGTAGACGATCCACGGCTGGCGGCCGACCTCGGTGGCGATCCACCCGGAGATCATCGCCACGAACGCGGCCGGCCCGGCCGCCATCACCGCGAGGTAGAACACCCGGGTCCGCGGCAACCTTCGCTTGCGCAGCCAAGTGAGGAAGAAGATGAACCCGAGCAGCGCCAGCCCGGTGCCAATGGCGATCATGGTCTGGAAGGCGATCCGGACGATGTTCACCGGCGGGCGGTCCTCGGGCCGGACGGAGTCGAGGCCGGTGACCTCCGCGGTCGGGTTGTGCTCGGAGAGCAGCGAGAGCAGCCAGGGGATCTCGATCCCGTACTCGACCTCCCCGGTCTTCTCGTCGTAGAGGCCGCCGAGGGTGAACGGCGCGCTCTTCTGCGTCTTGGTCAGCCCCTCGAAGGCGGCGAGCTTGACCGGCTGGGTCTTGCCGACCTGCCGCCCGGCCCAGTCGCCGACGATGACCTGCACCGGCGCGGCGAGCGCGGCGAAGCTCAGGGCGACCACGAGCCCGGTGCGGTGGTACTTGTCCCGGCGCCCCTTGAGGTGGGCGTACGCGTAGATGCCGGCGACGATGAACCCGGCGACGATGTAGCCCGCGAGGTACATGTGCACGACCTCGTGCCAGAGGTTCGGGTTGAACATCGCCTCCCACGGCCGGGGGTCGGTCACCTGGCCGTCCACGACGTCGAAGCCCTGCGGGTTGTTCATCCAGGAGTTGACCGACAGGACGAAGAACGTGCCCGTGAAGCCGGAGATGACGATCGGCACCCCGGCGAGGAAGTGGGTGCGCCGCGGCAGCCGGTCCCAGCCGTAGACGTAGATCGCGATGAAGATCGCCTCGACGAAGAACGAGATCCCCTCGAGCCCGAAGGCGACGCCGAAGACCTCGCCGAAGGAGGCCATGAACTCCGGCCACAGCAGGCCGAACTCGAAGGAGAGGATCGTGCCGGTGACCACGCCGACCGCGAAGAGGACGAGCGCCACCTTCGACCAGCGCTTGGCCAGCGCCTTGTAGGCCGGGTCGCCCGTGCGCAGGTAGAGGCCCTCGACGAAGAGGATCATCGCCGGGAACGCGATCCCGAAGCACACGATCGGGATGTGGACGCCGAGCGAAAGGGCCTGCATCTGCCGCGCCTCAACCCGGTCGGGCTGGCTCCCGCCACCCAACGTCTCGACGACGCTCTGCGCCGCGAGGACCGCATCAAGCGCCGACATCCCGGGCACCGTAGTTCTTTCCTCGGCCGCGTGAGGCACAACCGCGGCGCTTCGCGCCGAATCGTTCGACGCCTGACACACGCCGCACCGGCCGCCCAGATCGCTCGCACGCGTGGCCGCGGGTTCTGCCCGGGCCGCCGCCCAGGACGTACGGACGCGTGTACGTTCCCGGGGTGGCGGCCGACGGTGATCGGGCGCAGGAGCGAGGAGGAGTCTCAATGGCGTGTGCTGGTGTCGACCTCGGAGGCACGAAGATCCAGGCGGTCGTCCTGGATCCCGACCGGCGCGTCCTGGGCTCCTCCCGGCGGCCGACCCCGACGGTCGGCGGGCCGGGCGACGTCGTCGCGGCGGTGGCCGCGGCGGTCCGCGAGGCGGCCGCCGACGCGGAGCTCGACCCAGCGGCGCTCGATGGGGTCGGCCTCGGGTCCCCGGGCGACGTCGACGACGCGGCCGGGACGGTGACCAGCGCCCGCAACCTGCCCGACTGGACGGGCAGCTTCCCGGTGGCCTCCGTCCTCGGCGAGGACCTCGGGCTCCCCGTCTCGCTGGCCAACGATGTGGACGTCGCCACCGTCGCCGAGTACGAGCTCGGCGCGGGCCGGCCCTACTCGTCGCTGCTCGGCGTCTTCTGGGGCACCGGCGTCGGGGGCGGCGTGGTGCTCGACGGCCGGCTGTGGCACGGCCGGGCGTCGGCCGGCGAGATCGGCCACATGGTGGTCAAGCTCGGCGGCGCCCGGTGCCCGTGCGGTCGCAAGGGCTGCATGGAGGCCTACGCCGGCCGGGGGGCGATGGAGGCGCGCGCCCGGCGCGAGCTCGCCGACGGCACGCCGACCGAGCTGTTCAGGATCATGGAGAAGCGGGGCCGCGAGCGCCTGACCAGCGGCGTGTTCGCGCGGGCCCTCGAGCAGGGCGACCAGGTCGCCGTGTCGCTGATCGATCGGGCCATCGAGGCGCTCGGGGCGGGGGTGGCCTCCGCCGTCAACCTGCTCGACGTCGAGGCGGTCATCATCGGCGGCGGCCTGGGGGTGCGGCTCGGTGCGCCCTACACCGAGCGCATCGAGCGGGCGATGCTCCCGCACCTGTTCTCCGACTACCGCCCGCCGGCCGTCCGCACGGCGGAGCTGGGCGACCTGGGCGGCGCGATCGGCGCCGCGCTGCTCGTGGGGGACCGGTCGGCTGCGTAGGTGACGACGTTCTCCCGACGCGCTGCGGCGGTGAGGCGGACCGGAGGTCAAACGCGCTCGGGTGAGGGTGCGAGGAGGCTTCGCCCGCCCGCCCGCCCGCCCGTCGCGGAGCGGCGCGCGCCCATTCGGCCTCCCTCGCGCGGCGCTGAAGCCGGCCCGACCTCGGCGAGGGGCCTCGATCCGCTCCATGGTGCGCGCGACGCGCCATGCGGCGGATCGTGGCCCCTCCGGGGGCTTCGGTCCGCTTCGCGGCCGGCGCGACGGCGCAAGGAGCGGATCGTGGCCCCTCCGAAGGGACGCCGCGACGCCCTCACCCGAGCGTCGTTGACCTCCGGTCCGCCTCAACACCGAAGCGGCCACGGGAGCACGCGCCCGCGGGCCCCGCCCCGATCGACGCTCAGGCCTGGGGTGCGAGTTCCCGGGTGCCGGCGGGGGCGGCGAGCGCGCGGGCGAGCGTGGCCTGGAGGGTCTCGTAGCGCAGCGGCTTGCTCAGGTAGTCGTCCATGCCGACGCCGAGGCACTTGTCGCGGTCGCCCTGGAGGGCGTGGGCGGTCATGGCGACGATCGGGATGCGCGGGCCGCCGCGCTCCCGCCGGCGGATCTCGCGAGTGGCGTCGTAGCCGTCGAGCTCGGGCAGCTGGCAGTCCATGAGCACGAGCGCGTGGCGGCCGGACGCGTGGAGGTCGACGGCCTCGCGACCGTCCCGGGCGATCTCGACGTGGTAGCCGAGCTTCTCGAGCATGCGGCGGATGACGAGCTGGTTGATCTCGTTGTCCTCGGCGACCAGCACGGAGACGGTCGCGGCGAACGGGGCCTCGGCGGGCGGCGCCGGATCGTCCGCCGTCCCGGGAACGGACGGCGGGGCCACCGCCGGCGTCGGCGCGGCGACCGGGCCGGCCACGGGGGCGAGGGGCACCTCGAACCAGAAGCGGCTGCCCTCGCCGACGACGCTGTCGGCCCTGATCCGGCCGCCCATCAGCTCGACGAGCTGCTTGGAGATGGCCAGGCCGAGGCCCGTCCCGCCGTAGCGCCGGGTGGTCGAGGAGTCGGCCTGGGTGAAGGAGTCGAACAGCGTCGCCAGCGATCCGGGCGGCACGCCGATCCCGGTGTCGGTCACCGCGAAGGCGACCAGGACCCGGCCGTCGGCCTGCGGGCGGGCGCTCACCGCGACGGTGACCCCGCCGTCGGCGGTGAACTTCACCGCGTTGCTCATGAGGTTGAGCAGGATCTGCCGCAGCCGGACGGCGTCCCCGACCACCGCGGCCGGCAGCGCGTCGCCGAGGCGGACCGACAGGTCGAGCCCCTTGGCCCCGGCCTGGCCGCCCATCAGCGCGCAGGTGGCGCGCACGTGCTCCTCGAGCGCGAGCGGCGCCTCGTCGAGCTCGAGCCTTCCGGCCTCCATCTTCGAGAAGTCGAGGATGTCGCCGATGACCGCCATCAGCGCGTCGCCCGAGGTCCGGATCGCCTCGCCGTACTCGCGCTGCTCGGAGTCGAGGGTCGTGCCGAGCAGGAGCTCGGTCGTCCCGATCACCCCGTTGAGCGGCGTGCGGAGCTCGTGGCTCATGTTGGCCACGAAGTCGGACTTGACGCGTGACATCTCCAGGGCGTGGTCGCGGGCGTCCTCCGTCGCCGCCTCGAGCCGCCGGCGCTCGTCGTCGGCCCGGCTCAGCACGGACGCGCACCAGGCGACCATCCCCGCGAAGCCGACCATCGTCGCGCCGCTCAGCCACCAGGCCGCCGCCTCGGGCTCGAGGATCCCCCACTGGATGCTGCGCAGGCGCATCCAGCCGAGCGCCAGGGGGACGAGGACGACGAACGGACCGAGGCGCCGCAGCATCGACCCGACCGGACCGTTTGTCGTCGCAAGGCGGGGCAGGCGTCCTCGCGGTCGGGCGAGGACGATGGCCGCGGCGAGCGCGACGAAGCAGCCCGCCGCGTTGACGGCCATCTCCCCGGCCGCCGCCGGGCCGTAGAAGGCCGGAACGGAGTAGGCGTAGCCGAGGATGGCCATCCCGGCGATCACCGCCACCGGCACCATGGCCAGCTCGGCCAGGCGCCAGCCGCGGCGGGGCTGGCGCTCGAACAGAAGGAGCGCCGCGGTGGTGAGGAGGAAGCAGACGGCGGTCGTCAGTGGGACGCGTCCCGGATGCGGGACGCCCAGCGCCCGCCCGGCGTCGTCGACGAACAGCAGCTCGTCGATGCCCAGGTCGCGTCCCAGCCCGAACTGGGCGAGCACGAGCGCCCCGAGGAGGCCCGGAACCGCCGCGAGGCCCGCGGCGGCGGCTCGGCGTCCGGCGGAACCGGGACCCGAGCCCGCCACCCGCAGGAGCAGCGACCCGCCGGCGCACACCAGGCCGACCGCGGTGAGCGCCTTCATCCCCACGGCGCCGGGGCTGACCGACTTGAGGTGCTCGACGTCGAGCGTCCAGCCGACGAGGACGGCGCAGGCGGCGACGACCACGAGCCAGCCGACGAGCCGGACGGCCGCGCGGAAGGGCAGCGGGGCGCCCGGGACCGCGCCCGGCGATGGCGTGGCCGGAGCGGCCATGACCGTCAGGCGGCCGGTGCGGCGAGCCGGTCCTGGAGCGCTTGGCGCAGCGCGCCGAAGCCGTCCTCGACGGCTCGGAGGTCGTCTTGCGCGCCGTCGAGACCGCCGGCGAGCCCGCGCTGCTCGAGCGCCGAGCACGCCGCCGCCAGTCGCGAGCCGCCGAGCTGGCTCGAGCTCCCCTTGACCCGGTGGCCGAGACGGGCGACGCCGGCGGCGTCGCCGGACTCGAACGCCGCCCGGAGCTCGGCGAGCAGCGGGGTCGTCTCCGAGACGAACAGGGTGACGAGCTCGCTCAGGAGCTCCTCGCCCCCGAGCGCCTCGAGCTCGTCGACGACGGCTCGGTCGAGGACCTCGGCGCTCATGACCGCCCGTCCTTGACCAGACGGGCCACGAGCGCGAGGAGGGCGTCCTTGCTCACGGGCTTGGCCAGGTAGCTGTCCATGCCCTCGGCCAGGCAGCGCTCACGGTCCTCCCGCCGGGCTCCGGCGGTGAGGGCGATGATCGGCGTGCGCCGGTCCGGGCCCTCGTGGGCGCGGATGGCGGCCGTCGCCTCGTAGCCGTTGAGCTCGGGCATCTGGCAGTCCATCAGGATGGCGTCGTAGGACCGGGCGGCGACGGCCTGCACGGCCGCCGCCCCGTCGAGCACGGTGTCGACCCGGTACCCGGCGCCCGACAGCATCGCGACGGCCACCTTCTGGTTGATCAGGTTGTCCTCGGCCAGCAGCAGCTGTCCCGAGTCGGCGACGGGAGCGGGCGGGCCGCCCCCGGCCGGCGCGTCCACCGCGGTGGCGACCGGTTCGGGCGGCGGCGGCGCGGCCTTGGGGTCGTGGACGCGGACCGTGAACCAGAAGGTGCTCCCCTCCCCGAGCCGGCTCGTGACCCCGCAGTCGCCCCCCATGAGCCCGACGAGGTGCCTCGAGATGGCGAGCCCCAGGCCGGTGCCCCCGTACCTGCGGGTGGTGGACGAGTCGGCCTGGACGAAGGGCTGGAAGATTGTCGCGAGCTTGTCCGGCGCGATGCCCTCCCCCGTGTCGGAGACCTCGAAGCGGACGACGACCTCCGCCCCCGCGTCCTCGGCGACGCCGACGCGCACGACGACCTCGCCGGCCTTGGTGAACTTGATGGCGTTGCCGATCAGGTTGGTCAGGACCTGGCGCAGCCGGCCCGGATCGCCGCTGGCCACCGCGGGGACGGCAGCGTCGATCACCGCGGCCACCGCGAGCCCCCGGCCGTGGGCCGGACCCGCGAGCAGGCCGACGATGTCGCCGACGAGAGTCCGCAGCGGGAACTCGACGTCCTCGACCTCGACCTTCCCGGCCTCAGCCTTCGAGAAGTCGAGGATGTCGTTGATGATCGTCATCAGCCCCTCCCCCGAGTTGCGCACGGTCTGCGCGTAGTCGCGTTGGAGCGCGTCGAGGTCCGTCTCGAGCAGGAGGTCGGTCATCCCGAGCACGCCGTTCATCGGCGTCCGGATCTCGTGGCTCATGTTGGCCAGGAAGTCCGACTTGAGCCGTGACGCCTCGGTCGCCTCGTCGCGGGCGTGGGCCATGGCCGCCTCGGCGCCCACCTCGGCGGTGATGTCGGCGAGCGTGCCCACCCGTCCCGCTTCTCCCCCGTCGCTGCGGGGGACGGGCTTCGAGGTGACGAGCACGATCCGCGGCGCCTCGCCGGGGACCCGGATCTCGAACCGCTCGCACGACTCCGCCGGGTGCCCTTCGGTCCCGGGCAGCTCGACGATGTGCCCGGCGCGCGCCTCGGACCCGAGGATCGCGGTCCAGTCGCGCCCGGCCGCCTCGTCGGACGGGATGCCGGTGATCTCGCTCCAGCGCGGGTTCGTGTACCGGTACCGATCCTCGGCGTCGGTCTGGAAGATCCCGATGGGGGCCGCGTCGGTGAGCAGGCGCAGCTGGTCGGCGGAGGCGCGCACCTTGCGGGCCTGCTCGGCGAGCTCCTCCGCCCGCACGAAGAGGTTCGCGAAGACGGAGACCTTGGCGCGGAGCTCGTCCGGAGGGACCGGGGCGAAGATGAAGTCGACCGCGCCTTCGGAGTAGCGCTCCGTGTCGAGGATCTCGTCGCTGCCGTGCGCCGTGATGAAGATGATCGGGGTCATCTCCGATTGGCGGCGCTGGCGGATGAGGGCGGCCGTCTCGAACCCGTTCATCGTCGGCATGCGGACGTCGAGGAGGATCACCGCGAAGTCCTCCTCCATGAGGCAGCGCAGCGCCGCCATCCCGGAGTCGGCTTCGACGACGGTGTAGCCGAGCGGCGCCAGCACGGCCTTGAGCGCCAGCCGCTTGGCGGGGTTGTCGTCGACGAGCAGGACGGTCACGGTCGGAGCGCTGGTCATGAGGCCACCGGGGCCGTCGCGGGCAGCCAGGGCCCGATGGCGGTGAGCAGGTCGGCGGTGCCGACCGGCTTGGGGACGTAGTCGTTGGCCCCCGCGTCCACGCAGCGCTCGCGCTCGCCGGCCACCACCTTGGCGGTGACGGCGATGATCGGCGTCGCGTCGAACCGGTCGACGGCCCGGATGGCCCGCATCACGGCGTAGCCGTCCATCACCGGCATCATGATGTCCATCAAGATGAGATCGACGGCGGGGGTGCGCTCGAGGACGGCGATCGCCTCCGGGCCGCTCTCGGCGGCGATGACGGTGGCTTCACAGCGCTCGAGGAGCGCGGTGAGCGCGAAGACGTTGCGGAAGTCGTCGTCGACCACGAGCACCGTGATCCCGCGCAGCCGCCCGGTGTCGAGCTCGCTCCGCTG
>CALMNS010000811.1 GCA_937871635.1 uncultured Solirubrobacter sp. | reverse complement strand
CGCGTGCGCAGGTCGGGCGCCGGCGGCTCCCAGCCGTCGATCACCGGCAGCACCCGGTCGAGGTCGTCGACCTCGATGAGCCCGGCCGCGTAGGCCCGTCCGAGCCCGAGCTGGCCGGGCGCGCGCAGCAGGTGGTGCAGGGCGCCTGGACCCGTCAGCGTGAAGGTCGGCCCGCCCGGGGCGGTCGCCTCCAGGCGCGTCCCGTCCCAGAAGGCGACGGTGAACGGCCGGTCGGGGAACGCTTCGGCGAGGGTGGCGCGGAAGGAATCGGTCGAGGGCATTGAACGCGTGTGCCCCGCCGGCGCCCGGCTCTATCGCACCGACGGATGGCGGGACCAGGATTCGAACCTGGGAACTCAGAGAGGGCGGATTTACAGTCCGCTGCGTTTGGCCGCTTCGCTATCCCGCCAGGCGGCGGGAAGGGTAGCGATCAGCTCGCGTCGCGCAGGCGCTGGGCCTCCGGCAGGCCCTCGAGCTTCTTGAGCGTGTGGTTCTCGATCTGACGGATCCGCTCGCGGGTGACGTTGAACGCCTGGCCGACCTCCTCGAGGGTCAGCGGGCGCTCGCCGACGAGCCCGAAGCGCAGCTCGATGACCTCGCGCTCGCGCGTGGGCAGCGCCGCGAGCGCCCGGCGGACGTTCTCCTGGCGCAGCGCGACGGACGCCTGCTCGAACGGCGACGGCAGGTCGGCGTCCTCGACGAAGTCCCCGAGCTCTGAGTCGTCCTCCTCCCCCACCGGCTTCTCGAGCGAGACGGGCTGCTGCGCCATGCGGCGGATCTCGCGCACCTCGGACTCGCTGCACTCGAGCTGGGCCGCGACCTCGGCCGCGGACGGCTCCCGGCCGAGCTCCTGCACGAGCGCGCGCTCGACGTGCCCCACCTTGTTGAGCCGCTCGACCATGTGCACCGGGATGCGGATGGTCCGGCCCTTGTCGGCGATCGCCCGGGTGACCGCCTGGCGGATCCACCAGGTCGCGTAGGTCGAGAACTTGAAGCCGCGGCGATGGTCGAACTTCTCCACGGCGCGGATCAGGCCGAGCGACCCCTCCTGGATGAGGTCGAGGAACGAGAGCCCGCGCCCGAGGTAGCCCTTGGCGATCGAGACGACGAGCCGGAGGTTGGCCTCGACCATCTCCTGCTTGGCGGCGAGGTCGCCGCGCTCGATGCGCCGGGCGAGCACGACCTCGCGCTGGGCGGTGAGGAGCTGCACGCGCCCGATCGACCGCAGGTAGAGCCGCAGGGAGTCCAGCGAGGGCTCGACGGTGAGGTCGACGGCGGGCGCCTGCGGGACGACCTCGGCCCCGACCACCTCGATGCCCTGCTCGAGCAGGAAGCCGTGCAGCTCGGCGACCTGCTCCTTGGTCACCTCGACCTCCTCGAGGCAGCGGGCGATCTGCTCGAAGGTCAGCTGTCCGCGCTCGACGCCCTCGGCGATCAGCGGCCGGAGCTCCTCGAGCTCGGTGATCGGCGCTTCCCCGAGCAGCGTGGTCACGGTCACGACTTCTAGCACAAAGTCGGGCGTCTAGGCACTCGCCCGGAACGGCTCGGTAGCCTGCTCGCGAACGACATGACGGTCACCTTCGAGGACGTCCAGTCCCAGCTCCCGGCGCTCCGCGTCTCCCTGTCGCGCGTGGGCGTCACCGGGGTCGAGAAGGTCATCCGCATCGACCAGGGCGGGATCGAGCAGCTCTTCTCCGCCCGTCTGGAGTGCTTCGTCGACCTCGGGCCGCGCCAGAAGGGCGCGCACATGTCGCGCTTCGAGGAGGTCGTCAACGAGGCGATCGGCGAGGTCATGCTCCACGAGTCCGGCTTCCGCGCCGAGCACCTCGCCCAGCACATCGCCGAGCGTGTCCGCGACCGCCAGGGCGCGCGCCGCGCCGAGGTCACCATCGAGGCGCGCTACCCCCTCCAGCGGCCCGCCCCGGTGTCGGGGATCGACACGCAGGAGATCTACTCGCTGTTCGGCAGCGCGGTGGCCGGCGAGGCGGGGACCCGGCGGCTCGTCGGCGTCGCCGCCCAGGGCATGACGGCCTGCCCGTGCGCCCAGGGCCTCGTCGCGGGCCGCGCCCGCGAGCGCCTGGCCACCGAGCACGGCTACGGCGCGGAGGAGATCGACCGCATCCTCGAGGCCGTGCCGGTGGCCACCCACAACCAGCGCGGGCTGGGCACCCTGCACGTCGGCCTGCCGGAGGACTCGGCGGCCGCCACCATCGAGGCCCACGACCTGCTCGAGATCGTCGAGCGCTCGATGTCCTCGGAGATCTACGAGCTCATGAAGCGCTCCGACGAGAGCGCCGTGGTGGAGAAGGCCCACCGCCGCCCGCGGTTCGTCGAGGACTGCGTGCGGGAGATGATCGGCGGCGTGGTCTCGCGCTACGCGGCGTCACTGCCCGGCGAGGCGTTCGTCTCGGCGCGGCAGGAGAACCTCGAGACGATCCACCAGCACAACGTGGTGGCCGAGCGCTTCGGGCTGCTCGGCGAGCTCGCGCGCGAGACGGCCGGCCTCGGCGAGACGGTCGAGCGTCACGTCTCCATGCGTGACTGGCTCGACGCCCGCGGCTGAGGCGGCTCAGGCGCCGGGGACGGCGGCTCGACGGAGGCCGGGGGCGGGTCCTCGCGCAGCAGCCGGCGGAAGTTGACGAAGTAGTCCGTCCCGGACAGGACGGTCACCCCGACCGTCACGTAGACGAGGTAGTCGACCCAGTAGGGCGAGCCGTCGATGGTGATGAGGGCCAGGACCATGCCGACCTGCAGCGTCGTCTTGAGCTTGCCCCACGCGCTGGCGGGGATGACGTGGCCCTGCTCCACCGCGATCTGGCGCAGCCCGGTCACCGCGAACTCGCGCGCGATGATCACCATCGCCACCCACGCCGCGAGCCGGTCGAGCGAGACGAGCGCGACCAGCGCCGCGGTGATGAGCAGCTTGTCGGCGAGCGGATCCATCAGCTTGCCGAACGCCGACTCCGACTTGCGCCGCCGTGCGATGTAGCCGTCGAGCGCGTCCGTGACGCTCGCGACGGCGAAGACCACCGCGGCCAGCAGGTCCCCGTTCGGCCCCTCCGCCAGCAGCGCCGCGACCAGCACCGGCACCAGGACGACGCGCAGCAGGGTCAGGACGTTCGGGAGCGTGAGCTCGAACACTTGCCGCCAACGCTAGACGTTCACCGGGCGTTCACGGCGCCCACGATTCGATCGGGCCGTCTTTACCCGCGGCTCAAGGTCGGCCAAGAGGATCGCCGACGCGCCATGATCCGCATCGCCGTCGTCGATCCCCACCCGGCCACCGCCGCCGGCCTGCACACGCTCCTGCGCCGCGAGCCGGGGCTCGTCCCGGTCGGCGGGGCGACCCGCGCGGGCGCCGCCGTCGAGCTCGTCGCGACGACCCATCCCGACGTGCTCCTGGTCGATCCGGGGCTGGGCGACGAGGACGGCCTGGCGCTCACCCGCCACCTCAAGGACGCGCCCCCGGCCCCGCGGGTCGTCCTGTACTCCGTCGCCGCCGACGCCTGGCTCGCCTTCGCCGCGCGCACGGCGGGGGCGGACGGGCTGGTGGCCAAGTCGGCGTCGGTCGACGAGCTCTTCGAGACGATCCGCCGGGTCGCCGGCGGCGAGGTCGTCCTCCCACCCGTCACCCGCCAGCAGCTCCACGAGGCGGCCGCGCGGGTGGGCGACGACGACCTCCCGCTGCTGTCGATGCTCATCGACCGCACGTCCCCGCCGGACATCGCCCAGACGCTGCGGATCCGCGACGGGGCGCTGCGCCGCCGGATCGACCGGGTGCTGCTGCGCCTGAGAGGCGGGGTGCCCCGGACCGCCCACTAGTCTCCCGGCCATGCCCCTCGTCCCTATGGTCATCGAGCGCACGGCCCGCGGCGAGCGCGAGTTCGACATCTACTCGCGCCTGCTCAACGAGCGCATCATCTTCCTGGGGTCGCCCGTGGACGACCAGGTGGCCAACCTCATCGTCGCGCAGATGCTCCACCTCGAGTCCCAGGACCCGGACAAGGACATCAACCTCTACATCAACTCTCCCGGCGGCTCGATCTACGCCGGCCTGGCGATCTACGACACCATGAACTTCGTCAAGCCCGACGTGGCGACGATGTGCGTCGGGATCGCCATGTCGATGGGCTCGCTGCTGCTCACCGGGGGGGCCGCCGGCAAGCGCTCCGCCCTGCCGAACTCACGGATCCTCATCCACCAGCCGTCGGCCGGCTTCGAGGGGCAGAGCTCGGACATCGAGATCCACGCCCGCGAGATCATGAAGACGCGCAAGCGCGTGGACGAGATCTACGCCAAGCACACCGGCCAGCCCGAGGAGCAGGTGCACACCGACATGGAGCGCGACCGCTTCTTCACCGCCCAGCAGGCCGCGGAGTACAGCCTGATCGACCGGGTCCTGACCGGGCACTAGCCCGCAGCGATCTTCACCCGGTGCTCGATGGCCCCCAGGCCGTCGATCTCGCACCGCACCACGTCCCCTTCGCCCAGGAAGCGCGGCGGATCCATCGACATCCCGACGCCGCTCGGGGTGCCGGTGACGATGAGGTCGCCCGGCTCGAGGGTGCAGGTCTCGGCGATGAAGTCGACGAGCGCCCGGGGACCGAAGACGAGGTCCGCCGTGGTGGCGTCCTGGCGCGGCTCGCCGTTGACCCAGGAGCGGATGCCGAGCCGCTCGGGGTCCTCAACCTCGTCGGCGGTGGTGATCCACGGCCCCCAGGGGCAGCTCGAGTCGAAGCCCTTGGCGCGCGTCCACTGCGTCTCGGCGCGCTGGAGGTCCCGCGCGGAGAGGTCGTTGGCCACCGCGTAGCCCGCGATGGCGCCACCCGCCCCCATGACGAGCGCGAGCTCGACCTCGTAGTCGAGCCGGCGGGCGGCCGCGGCGGGGACGGCCACCTCGCCGTTCGGCGCCGCGGAGGAGCTCGGGAGCTTCATGAAGACCATCGGGGCCGCTGGGAGCTCCTTGCTCTGCTCGCGCGCGTGCTCGGCGTAGTTGAGGCCGATGCCGAACGTGACCCGCGGGCGCGGCACGGGGGGCAGGAGCGTGACGTCGGCGAGGGGATGGGAGGCGCCCCCGGCCGGCGTGCGATCGCCCGAGGCGAGCCGGTCGAGCACCGTCTCGCCGCCGTCGAAGGCGACCACGGCATCGTCGCGGACTTCGCCGGCGAGCGGCGTCGGGGTACCGGAGGGCAGGAAGGTGACCAGTCGCATGACGGCGGGACTCTAGGGACTGCCGGGATGGTCGATGATCAGGGCGTGGAGTCACAGGCGATCCAGGCCGCCGCCGCGGCGTCGGCGGCGACCTACCGGTCCTTCGCGGACGCCACGCGCTCCGTCCTCGATCTGCTCGAGGAGCACCTCCCCGGCGCCGGCGTCTACCTCGCCCACCTCGACCGCGGCCAGGACGTCCACCGGATCGTCGACGTGCGCGGCGGGCAGGCGTTCGGCATCCGCTCGAACGGCTCGCTCCCGCTCTCGGCCTCGTTCGACGCCCACATGGCCGACGAGCGCGCGCCACGGCGCTGCAGCGACGTCCTCGCCCATCCCTTCTACGGACGGATGGAGGCCCAGCACCGCACGGGCGCCGGGAGCTACCTCGGGCTGCCGGTCGAGCTCTCCGACGGCTCGCGGGTCGGTGCGCTCAGCGCGCTCTCGCGCGCCCGCCACGCCTTCACTGAGGAGCACGAGCGGCTGCTGGCCATGCTCGCCCGCGTCCTCGCCTACGAGCTCGAGCGCGAGACGAACGAGCGCGACCTCCTCCGGCTCAACGACAACCTCCGCGGCCAGGCCCGGGGCATGGCCGCGCTCGACCGCGTCGCCAAGGCCCTGGCCACCGGCGGCGACGCGCGCCCCGCGGTCTGCGAGGCGGTCGGCGAGGCGG
>CALMNS010000810.1 GCA_937871635.1 uncultured Solirubrobacter sp. | reverse complement strand
GGGTCGGGCAGCGCCGCGAGGGCGGTCGGGGCGGGGACGTCGACGAGCCGCTCGGGCGGCACCGCGGCGTCGCGGTCGGCCAGCGAGCGGTACCAGTCCCACCAGTCCTCGTTGGACTCCGTCCAGGGACGGTCGACCCCGGCCTCGCGAGCGCCCTCCGCCCGAGAGGACGCGACTCGAATCGGTCATGATGCTGACCGTTCCCCGACCCGGTCGGAGTCAGACCACCGGCCACGGAGTTGGCGCGTCGAAGGCGGGCGGCCGCCGGCGCCGGCGGCCCTTCGCGGGCCGCGCTTCCCGCCGGGCGCCCTCGCTACGGACCGGTCGCGTCGATCAGGATCAGGTCGACCTGCTGCGCGAAGCGCCAGACCCCGCGGGCCTCGTCGCGACACCCGGCGAGATACGGGCCCAGCCGCTCGCCGGCCTCCATCGCCTCGAGGGGAACCGTGTCGTCGAACGCGCAGCGCTGCAGGTAGCCCTCGACCGTCGGCCGGTCCTCGAGCGGCGCCTCGCCGTGGTAGTCGATGCGCAGGACCTCGAGGCGGTCGCCGGCCCCGGCCTGCCCGAGCGCCGCGACGATCGCCTCGCTCGAGGTGTAGGGCGTGCCCTCCCCGCCGCGGAAGTCGGCGAGGAACTCGTCGTAGAAGCGCAGGTAGTGCGCCGACCGCGCGGCGTGGGCGACGAAGCCGAACCCCCCCGGGGCGATCGCGGCCAGGAAGCGCTCGATCCCCTCGGGCAGCTCGGCGACGGGGAGGGCGTAGAGCGCGTGGACCGCCCACACGGCGTCGTACGGGCCGGCGTCCGGCGGCAGGGCCTGCAGGGTGACCTCGTGCTCGGCGCCGGCGCGGAACGGCGGGCCGAGCGCCCGCTTGGCCTCGGCAATCGAGAAGCCGCTGGGGTCGAGCAGCGCGTAGTCGATCGCCGGCTCGGGCGGAAGGTCCGCGTAGGCGAGCAGCGCCTCGGGGAACTTGCCCGATCCGCAGGCCACGTCGAGCAGCGTGCGCCGGCCGTGGAGCAGCCTCCCCCAATCCAGGCGCTTGGCCAGCAGCTCATAGTCGCGGCGGGCCAGCGCGTAGAAGGCGTCCATCTCCCGCCGTCCCGCCTCGCTCCAGTGCTCGAGGCTGCGGTCTGAGGTGTCCGTCACGCCCGGCGCCCGCGCGTGGCCACGAGGGCGATCTCGATCGCGAAGGCGACGCCGCTGGCCACGAGCGCCAGCCAGCCCCAGCCCGGGACGGCGTCGAAGCCCTCGAGCGCCCAGGCGACGACGAAGACGACGAGCAGCGCGGAGGAGAGCGCGCGCCAGAAGCCCGCGGTAGCGAGGGCGGCCATCAGCTCATCGCCGCCATCAGGCGATGGTGACGGAGCTGGTCGGGCGGGGCGCCGTGGAGGACCCAGTCGCCGTCGTCGCGGCGCGAGAGTCGCTCGTCGCGGCCGAGCTCCCCCATCGCGGTGGTCACCGACGGCCGGTGGGCGCCGACGAGGTCGGCGAGCCGCTGGTGCGACAGCGGCAGCGGGACGACGATGCCTCCCGGCACGACCCGTCCCCAGCGCTCGGCGAGGTGCCACAGCGTGAGCAGCAGCCGCTCGTCCACGCGCTGGTGGTGCGCGATGGCCAGGGCGACGGCGAGGCCGTGCGCGCGCCGGATGCCGCGCGAGAAGAGCTCGACGCCGATCTGCGGCCAGGGGGCGACGCGGGCGACCGCGTCCTGGTCGAGCACCGCCAGGCGGGTGGGTTCGAGCACCCGCCAGCCCACCTCGGCCTGCACGTGGGAGCCCTCCTCGTCCCAGTTCCAGGGCCGCATGACGTCGCCCGGACCCAGCAGCTCGCAGCAGCGGCGGCCCATGACGTCGACCTCGCGGGTGAGCAGGCCGTCGACGAGCATGAAGCCCCGGTGGTGGGTGTCGGCCTCGATGGCGGCGGCCGCGTCCCACTCGCCGAGCGACAGGCGCCGGATGCGGACGAGGGCGTCGCGCTGGGCGCGGTCGCGCTCCCCGGGAGCGAGGCGATCCGCCAGCTCGGGGTCGGCGTCGATCAGGCTCATGATCTCGGCGGCGCTGGACATATGGGACGCCAGTACCCCGCGACCGGCATGTCCGAGCGCGGACGTCGGCGCGGCGACGCGCCCGCTCGACTCCGCCGCGCCGCGGCCATAGCGTCGCCCCAATGCTCCTCGACCGATCGGACGACCGCCCCGTGCCCTTCTCCCTCGACGTCTCCGCCCCCGTCAGCGGGACCACCACGGTGGTCCCGCACGGCGAGCTCGACCTCGCCACCGCGCCCGAGCTGGCGGGGTGGCTCGAGGACCTGCGCCGGGAGTGCGCCGACGTGGTGCTCGACCTCGGAGACGTCACCTTCGTGGACTCCGCGGGCCTGCGGGTGCTGCTCGAGGCGCGGGTGGAAGCGCGGCGCACGCAGACCGGCCTGCGGGTCGTCAACGCGACGCACCCCGTCCAGCGAGCGGTCGTCGCGGCAGGGCTGAGCCGGGAGCTCCAGGTCGGGTAGCGTCGCCGCATGGCGAGATTCGGCTACTTCCTGAGCAGCGAGGAGTTCGGCCCGCGCGAGCTGGTCGCGCAGGCCAAGCGGGCGGAGCAGGCGGGCTTCGAGTGCCTGTGGATCTCCGACCACTTCCATCCGTGGACGGAGAAGCAGGGCAACTCCGGCTTCGTCTGGTCGATGATCGGCGCCATCGCCGAGGCGACCGAGTCGATCCCGCTGACCACGGGGGTCACCTGCCCGACCCTGCGCATCCATCCGGCGATCATCGCCCAGGCCACCGCCACCTCGGCGCTGCTGCTGGGCGAGGGGCGCTTCAACTTCGGCGTCGGCACCGGCGAGGCCCTCAACGAGCACATCTTCGGCGACGCCTGGCCGGCGATCGACGTCCGCCTCGAGATGCTCGAGGAGTCGCTCGAGGTCATCCGCAAGCTGTGGACGGGCCAGCAGGTCACCCATCGCGGCAAGCACTACACGGTCGAGACCGCGAAGCTCTACTCCATCCCCGACGCCCCGCCGCCGATCTACATCTCCGGCTTCGGCCCGAAGGCCATCCGGTTCGCGGCCGAGCACGGGGACGGCTACTGCAACGTCGAGCCCAATCCGGAGCCGGTCGAGCTCTTCCGCTCGTCGGGCGGGGGCGACAAGGTCGTCCAGGGCGGCACGAAGGTCTGCTGGGGCGAGGACGAGGCCGCCGCCCGCCGCACGGCGTGGGAGACGTGGCCGAACGAGGGCCTCGAGGGCGAGCTGCCCCAGCTCCTGCCCACGCCGGCGCACTTCGAGCAGGCGACGGCGCTGGTGACGGAGGAGATGGTCGCCGAGTCCGTGGCCTGCGGGCCCGACGTCGACCGGCACGTCGCCCAGCTCCAGGCCTACGTCGACGCGGGCTACGACGAGGTCTTCGTCCAGCAGATCGGCCCCGACCAGGAGGGCTTCTTCGAGGTCTACGAGCGCGAGGTCCTGCCCCGGCTGCGGGGGTAGCGGCCCGGGGGGGCCACTCAGGCCCGGGCGCCGCGCGCGGCGTAGGCCGCCGCGCCGGCGGCCGTGAGCGCGAAGGCCACGAG
>CALMNS010000809.1 GCA_937871635.1 uncultured Solirubrobacter sp. | reverse complement strand
CCGCCGCGCCGCCGCCGCGCCCCGCGCACCTGATCGCCGCGCCCGCGCAGGTAGTCTCCGCGCCCGTGCGGCTCTACGCGCTCCGGGGCGCCACCTCGGTCGAGGTCAACGACGCCCCGTCGATCCTGGCGGCCACCGAGGAGCTGATGATCGAGCTGCTGGGGCGCAACACGCTGCGCGCGGAGGACCTCGTGTCCTGCCTGTTCACCCTCACCGGCGACCTCGACGCCGAGTTCCCGGCCGTCGCCGCTCGCCGCATCGGGCTCAGCCGGGTGCCGCTCCTGTGCGCCCGCGAGGTCGACGTCCCCGGCTCGCTTCCGCGCGTCATCCGGGTGATGATCCACTGCTACTGCCCGGAGGGCTCAGAGCCCCGCCACGTCTACCTCCACGAGGCCCGCCGGCTCCGGCAGGACCTCGAGGGCGCGCAATAGAGTGACGTCGTCCGGAGATCCGCGCTCGCGCTGATCGAAGGTTGACCCTCATGGCCATGGAATTCGCCGACAAGATCCGCCGCCTCCCGAGCTATCCGGTCGCCGGCGGCTACGGGGAGAGCGGGCCGCTCGCCCGGCTGGCCTCCAACGAGTCGCCCTTCCCGCCGCTGCCCGGGGTCGTCGAGGCCGCCGCCCGGGCCATCGCCGGGGCCAACCGCTACCCCGACCCGAGCAGCGGCGCGCTGCGCACCGCGCTGGCCGAGCGGCACGGGATCGCCCCGGCCCGGATCGCCCTCGGCAACGGCTCCTGCGACATCCTGCTCGCCGTCGGGGAGGCGCTCCTCGAGCCGGGGGCCGAGCTCGTGTACGCCTGGCCGTCGTTCTCGATCTACCCGCACCTGGCCGCCGCCTCCGGGGCCCGGGCCATCGAGGTCCCGGTCGACGGCGCGCATCGCCACGACCTCGCGGCGATGCGGGCGGAGATCACCGTGGCCACCCGCCTCGTCATCGTCTGCAACCCCAACAACCCGACCTCCACCGCCCTGCCGTTCCCCGAGATCGCCGCGTTCGTCGCCGACGTGCCGCGCCACGTCGCCGTCGTCCTCGACGAGGCCTACTGCGAGTTCAACCTCGAGCAGGACCCGGAGGAGTCCGTCGAGCTGCTGCGCCGCCACCAGAACCTGATGCTGCTGCGCACGTTCTCCAAGGTCCACGGCCTCGCGGCGCTGCGGGTCGGGTACGGGCTGTGCGGCTCGGACGAGCTCCCGCGCGCCGTCGACCAGGTCCGCCAGCCGTTCTTCTGCAACGCCGGGGCGCAGGCCGCCGCCGTCGAGGCCCTCAAGCACGGCGACGAGGTCACCCGGCGCGTCGAGGCGAACCTGGCCGAGCGGCTGCCGCTCGAGTCCGGGCTGCGAGCGCTCGGGCTCGAGCCCGCCGAGTCGCAGGCGAACTTCGTCTGGTTCGACGTCGCCATGGGCGAGGACGCGGAGGAGGTCGAGGCCGACGTCGTCGCCGGGCTGGCCGAGCGCGGCGTCCTCGTCCGCGCCGGAGCGGCGCTCGGGCGCCCGGGCGCCCTCCGGGTGACGGTGGGCACGGAGGACGAGAACGAGCGCCTCCTCGCCGGCCTGCGTGAGATCCTCTAAGGACTTCGCCGGTGGTCTACTCCTCGCCGGCGCGCTGCGCCTCGAACGGGCCCCAGATCGCGTAGGTCAGCCCCCGCTCGGCGTCGGGCTGGGCGGTCGGCGCCTGCCCGTCGGCCAGCCGGCCGCCCTGCTGGTTGAGGAAGAAGGTCTGTCCGTCGGCGCTGAAGCAGCCGCCGCAGAACTCGCTCGCGTTGACCAGCGTCTGGGCGAAGTCGTAGATCCGCCCGCGCCGGTTGACGCCGCGCACGAACTGCTCGCCGGAGGAGTCCTCCTGCAGGAAGACGTGGCCGGTGGCCGGAACCACCACCACGTTGTCGGGGTTCTCGAGCTCGGTCGCCGCGGTGGACTCGAAGATCAGCCGCAGGGTGCCGCCGTCACGGCCGCGCGGGCGCAGCTCCCAGACCTGACCGAGCTGCGCCTCACCGCCCGTCGTGCAGTCGAAGTAGAGCCGCCGGTCGTGCGCCCAGATGCCCTCCGTGCGGTCGAAGATCGCCGCTCCCTTGGCCTGGCCCTGCTTGCGAACGGTGTCCGTCACCGGGTTCGGCTCGTCGATCGTCACCCACTCGACCGGGTACGCCTCGCCCGGGTTGGCCGTGTTGGCGTCGAAGTTGGGCCGTCCGCGGACGACGAGCGCCTGCAGCTCGCCGCCGAAGGTGGCGAGGTCACCGGCCTCCCGCGGCTCGCGGGCCGGCAGGAAGCGGTAGAAGGCCGCGTCGCCGCGGTCCTCGGTCTCGTAGAGCACGCCGTCGAGCCAGGCGACCGCCTCGTGGGAGAACCGGCCTGCGTCGACCATCGGCTGCGGGGTGACGGGGCGGGTGGCGTCGGCGGGGACCTCGAAGGAGTACCCGTGCGGCACGCCGGTGCCGGGCGCGACGTTGTTCTCCACCGAGCCGTAGTTGAAGATCTCCTCGCAGGTGATCCACGTGCCCCACGGCGTCACGCCGCCCGCGCAGTTCGTGTGCGTGCCGCCGAGGACGGCGTAGCTCTGCTGCAGGCGCCGATCGCGGCCGACCACGAGCTTGGTGTTGCCGCCGCGGACGTTCGGGTCGGGGTCGTAGCGCTTGCCCGCCGGCACCTCGACGCTGATCTCGCCCGGCCTCGAGCGGTTCTCGTGGTTGCGGATGAGGGTCGTCGCGCCGCCCGGGCCCGGGTAGGCGGCCATCCCGTCGAAGACGCCGGGCGTCGGCTTGCCGTCGGTCATCGGGTCGCCGCTGCGCGAGATCAGCCGGTACTCGAAGCCTTCGGGAAGGGCGAGGTAGGCCTGGCCGGAGTCGGCCTCGGGCGTGGGGCGCAGCGGGCCGTAGCCGAACGCGCGCCGGTCGGCGCCCTCGGCGCTGCGGGCGGCGAGGGCGGAGAGCGGCCCGCCGAGGACCAGCCCGGCGCCGAGCGCGGCAGAGCCCTTGACGAAGTGCCGGCGAGTCAGATCGGTGGCCATTTTGGAGTCTCCGGAATCTTGCGTACGACAGGACCGCGCCATCCTCATCCGCCGTTCGCGGTCCCGTGTAGCGAAGCTGTGACCCGACCGCCGGTCCCGTCACCGCCATAGCCGTCACCTTGCCGACCCGAGGAATTCCCTCTTGGACTGGGGCGGTTGTGAAGGTTAAGGTGCCGCAGCGTCTACGCGGAGGAGGGCAACGCATGATCCTGATGGCGACGCATCCGGGAGACGAGCGGTGAAGCCGCCGCCCTTCGACTACCACGTCCCCGAGACCGTCGCGGAGGCGTGCGCGCTCAAGGCGGAGCTGGGGCCGGACGGGGCGGTGCTCGCCGGCGGGCAGAGCCTCATCCCGCTCATGACGAGCCGGAGGATGAGCCCGCGGGTCCTCATCGACATCAAGCGCATCCCGGAGTTGCAGGACGCCCGCCGCGAGAACGGGTCCCTGCGCCTCGCCGCGGCCGTGCGGCACTCCCGCCTGCACGACGACGCGGGCATCGGGGAGGCGCTGCCGGTCCTCGCGGAGGCCGCACGGTACATCGGCCACGTCGAGACGCGCCATCGCGGGACGGTGGGGGGCAGCCTGGTGCACGCCGACCCCGTCGCCGAGCTGCCGACCGTCGCCGTCGGCCTGGGAGCGACGCTCCTCGCGCGCGGCGCGGAAGGGGAGCGGAGCATCGCCGCCGCGGACTTCTTCGCCGGAGCCCGCCGGACGACCCTGCGGCCTGAGGAGATCCTGGTCGGGGTGTCGATCCCCCTCCCCGGACCCCGAACCGGCTCGGGGTTCGCGGAGATCGCGCGCCGTCACGGGGATCCCGCCATGGCCACCGCGCTCGCCCTGCTCGAGCTCGACGAGCGGGGCGC
>CALMNS010000808.1:449-1108 GCA_937871635.1 uncultured Solirubrobacter sp. | reverse complement strand
GCCGACGAGGACCCGGGCGACCACCAGTGGCGCCTGCTGCTCAGCCACGCGGGCGGCGGCGGCGCGCCGCTCACCGTCGAGGTCGTCCGTGCGGCGATGGCCGTGCGGGCCAACCAGATCGGCGCGGGCGGGGCCGGGATCGGCGACGGGCTCCTCGACGCGCTGCTCGGGGCGCTGCAGGCCGGGGTGACACCCTTTGCCCGCGAGATCGGCTCGCTGGGCACCGGCGACCTGACCGTCCTGGCGGAGATCGCCGTCGCCCTCGGCGGCGTGGGGGACTGCTGGGTCGGCGACGACGTCGTCCCCGCCGGCGAGGCGCTCGCCGCCCACGGCCTCACGCCGGTCCGCTACGGGCCGCGCGACGGGATCGGGTTCATGAGCTCGAACGCGGTGAGCATCGGGCAGGCCGCCCTGGTCCTGCACGACGCCCGCCGGCTGCTCGACTCCGCGCTGCGCGTCGCCGCGCTCTCCTACGACGCGACGGGCGCCGACCTCTCCGTGCTCGACTCGCGCGTCCACGCCGCGCGCCCGCACCCCGGGCAGGTCGAGGTCGCCCGGCGGCTGCGACGCCTGCTCGGCGACCCCGCGCCACGGACGCGCCCGCCCGGCCGCTCCGTCCACGACGCCTTCGTCTTCCGCTGCGTGCCGCAGGTCGAGGG
>CALMNS010000808.1:0-439 GCA_937871635.1 uncultured Solirubrobacter sp. | reverse complement strand
CGCGCTCGAGCGGCTCGAGTCGGTGCTGGCCGTCGAGCTCAACGTCGCCGGCGAGAACGCCCTGATGCTGCCGGCCGACGGGGTGGCGCTGGCCAACGGGAACTTCCACGCGGGGATCCTCACCCTCGCGCTCGACGCGCTGCGCGGGGCGATGGCGCAGTCCGCCTCGCTGATCGCCGCCCGGGTGAGCGCTCTGCTCGACCCGGAGGTCACCGGCCTGACCAACCAGCTCACCGCCGCCGACGGCCACGGGTCGGGCGCGATGATCCTCGAGTACACGGCCCACGCCGCCGCCGCCGAGGTCCGCTCCCTGGCCGCCACCGCCGTCGCGCAGACCACCACGGTGCAGTCCGGGATCGAGTCGCACGCGAGTTTCGCCGGCCACTCGGCGCGTCGCACCAGCGACGCCCTCTCGCGCATGTCGGTCGCCGTCTCCGCC
>CALMNS010000807.1 GCA_937871635.1 uncultured Solirubrobacter sp. | reverse complement strand
CCTGCGTGTACGCCTTCCGTCCGCGCTGGCGGACCGCGGGCCGGCGGCTGCTCGATCAGGCGATGCGGTAGCCGTCCCCGACCGCCTCGATGACGCCGTCGCCCAGTCGGCGGCTCAGCGCGTCGACGTAGGCGTCGACCACGGACGGGTCGCCGCTCGGCTCGGCGCCCCACACCCGGCGCTGGAGCGCGCCGGCGGGGATCGCGTGGCCGCGGGCGGCGATGAGCGCCTCGAGGATCCCCACGTCGTGGCGGCTGAGCTCGACCTCGCGCCCCTCGACGAGGGCGACGGCCGCCTCGGCGTCGACCTCCATCGCCCCGGCCCGCAGGGTCGTGCGCCGGACCGGCTCCGCGCTGCGCAGGCGAGCCTGGATCCGGGCCAGCAGCTCGGCGAACGAGAAGGGCTTGACGAGGTAGTCGTCCGCGCCCGCCTGGAGGTTCGACACGCGGTCGGAGATCGCGTCCTTGGCGCTGAGCACGATGACCGGCAGCGCCGGCTCGCGCTCGCGGATCCCCGCGAGCACCTCCTCGCCGCTGAGCTCGGGGAGGGCCAGGTCGAGCACCACGAGATCGAAGGCGCCGGTCAGCGCGGCGTCGAGGCCCGCGCGGCCGTCCGCCTCGACCCGGGTGGTGAAGCCCTCGCCCTCGAGGCCGCGCCGGATGAAGGAGGCGATCCGGTCCTCGTCCTCGACGATCAGGATGTTCACACCGGGGAGTTATACGGTCGGTAGATGAGAAGTTCGCGCCCGCTTACGCTGGGGACGGCCGGCCACGTCGACCACGGCAAGACCGCGCTCGTCGCCGCGCTGACCGGCCACGACACCGACCGGCTGCCGGAGGAGCGCGAGCGCGGCCTGTCCATCGAGCTCGGCTACGCGCCGCTCGACCTTCCGTCGGGGCGGCGCCTGTCCGTCGTCGACGTCCCCGGCCACGAGCGCTTCGTGCGCACGATGGTCGCCGGCGCGACCGGGATCGACCTCTTCCTGATGGTGGTCGCCGCCGACGACGGCGTGATGCCCCAGACGCGCGAGCACGCGGCGGTGCTCGCCGCCCTCGGCGTCGAGGTGGGCGTGGTGGCGGTCACCAAGGCCGACCGCGCCGACCCGGACCGCGCGCGGGCGGAGGCCGGCGAGCTGCTGCCCGAAGCCGAGGCCGTGGTGG
>CALMNS010000806.1 GCA_937871635.1 uncultured Solirubrobacter sp. | reverse complement strand
CGTTCGGCGGCAAGCGCGAGCTCTTCCACCGGGTGTTCGACGATCACTGCGACGCGACGATCGGCTCAGCGAACCGCCAGCTGAGCGGTGACGACGAGCAGGCGTTCGAGCGACTCACCGCCTATCTGCTGGGCCACGCGACCGCCTGTGCCGAGCGCCGCCAACACGGCTGCCTGGTGGCCAAGGCCACGGCCGAGCTGACCGAGCACGACGAGGTGGTCTCGGCTCGCTCGCTGGTGACCTTCGAGAGCGTCCAGCTGGCCCTCACCGCCGACCTCGAGGCCTGTCAGCGCAACGGCGACATCGATCCCGCGGCCGATGCGCAGCGGCTCGCCGGCCTGTTGCTGACCGTCCACCGCGGCGTCGAGGCCCTCGGCAAGGCCGGGATCGACGAGAGCACCCTGCGGGGCATCACCGAGACGGCCCTGACCCACCTTCCACGTCCACCCCGGTAGCGCACGCAGCTGCCCCATCGAGCAGCCCTTGTCCTCAGGAAGACGCGCCACCTCCACCACCAAGCAAGGAGAGCCACGCCGCGCCATCCGGGCCAGGGACAACGTCGGGAGGACGCCCGAGTGGAACGTTGCCAATATGTCCGCGCCGTTGGAAGACGCGCCGCCGGCTGATGCGTCGAGCGCCAGACACGCGAGGAGGCGCCGAGGGCGCCGCTTTCTGGCGCTTGGGTCAGCGGACGGCGGCGGCGTCGCGCAGGCGCGCCGCGATAGCGCCGACGACCGCGAATTCGATCGCGGTCACGACGAGGATGCGGACGGGGAAGTTGTCCGGGTCCGGCACGGCGGCGATCAAGATCGCAGCGGCGGCTGCCGCCACGCACGCCCGGGCCGCGCCGCGGCGGCGAAGGGTCGCAAAGCGGCGGCGCAGCACGAAGCAAAGCGCGACCCAGAGACCTGCACGACGACGAAGCCGAGCTCGTGAAGCGCGCCGTGCCAGCTCATCTCGGGGGTGCCGGCCGGGGCACCGGCGGGGAATCCGGCGCCCGGGTCGGTGACGAAGACGCCGGCGATGATCAGCCCGCTGCCGATAGCACCGGCGAGTCGCGGGATCCACGTCGCGCCGGGGCCGTCGGTGAGTGTCCGCTTCAGGCCCGCGGCGCAGGCGACGAAGAGCGCGCCGGCGACGACGAAGTTCGCGATCTGCACCCAGCCCCCGCCGCCAAGCGCGAGCAGGCTCAGCGGGTGGCGGTCCGAGTCGAACCCCGGGCGCGTGACGGCCTGAACGGCGTAGACAATGAGGAAGATCGGGCCGGCGGCGACGCCGGCAGCGAGCAGGCGGGCGGTCGAGGCGGTGCGCGGCCAGGGCCGTGTCGCCGGCGCCGCCGCCGGGTGCTGCGCGGCGGACGCCGGGATGGCTGCGTGGACACGTCGTCCTCCTTGTTCGGCCGGCACCCCGTCGGTGCCGTTCACCCCGGACGTCGGAGCGGCGGACGCTTCCCGGACATCATTCGGGCTGAAGACGGGTGGCGCGCGTGTTGAGGTATCGCTGGTGCGGCAAGCTGGTCGCGCGCTTCGCCGCTTCGGCGAATGCGCGGCGCGCCGCGTCCTGCTCGCCCGCCAGCTCGAGCAGGTGCGCGCGGACGGTCGGCACGCGATGGTCGCCGGCCAGTCGGTGGTCGCCGGCGACCTCGTCGAGCAGCGCGAGGCCGCGCGCCGGGCCGTGGACCATGGCGGCGGCGACCGCACGGTTGAGGCGCACCACCGGGTTGTCGTCGAACGCGAGCAGGCGCCCGTACAGCGCGAAGATCTGCGGCCAGTCAGTCGCTTCGGCGCTCGGCGCCTCGTCATGCAGCGCCGCGATCGCGGCCTGAACCTGGTACGGCCCCGGTCGGCCGCGGCCCAGCGCGTCCTCGACAAGCGCCGTGCCCTCCGCGATCGCGGTCCCGTCCCACCGGCAGCGGTCCTGCTCGGCCATCGGCACCGGCGTTCCGTCGGGCGCCGTCCGGGCCGCCCGGCGCGCGTCAATCAGCAGCATGAGCGCCAGGAGCCCGGCGACCTCGGCGTCGTCGGGCAGGAGCCGGCGGGCCATACGCGTCAGCCGAATTGCCTCGGCGGCCAGCTCAGTGCGCTGCAGCTGAGGCCCCGCGGTCGCCGCGTAGCCCTCGGTGAAGGTCAGGTAGAGCACCTGCAGCACGGCGGCGACACGGCCGTCGCGCTCGTCCTCTCGCGGCATCCGGAAGCGGATGCCACTCGTCTCGATCGTCTGCTTGGCGCGGGTGATGCGCCGCGTCATCGTCGCCTCGGGGACGAGGAAGCCGCGGGCGATCTCGGCGGTCGTCAGGCCACCAACCGCTCGCAGCGTCAGCGCGATCTGCGACGCTGGCGACAGGGACGGATGGCAGCACAGAAAGAGCAAGACAAGGCTGTCATCAACATCGCCGGGCCGCTCCGGCGGCGGCGCGGCGATGTTGATGACCGACCAGCGCGCGACATCCGCCTCGCGGCGCCGGCGCGCCTGCTCGGCACGCAGCAGGTCGGTCAGCCGCCGCGCCGCGACCGCGATGAGCCAGGCACCGGGGCGCTCAGGCAGGCCCTCGGTAGGCCACTGCCGCGCGGCGGCGAGCAGCGCCTCCTGCACGGCGTCTTCAGCCAAGTCGAAGTGGCCGAAGCGCCGCACGACCGCACCGAGGACCTCGGGCGACAAGCGTCGCAGCAGATCCTCGGAGCGGAAGTCGTCGGCCATCAAGCGGCCGGGTCGGCCTCGTACTCATCGATCGGGCGGACGTCGGCGACGGCCGTTGCCCGCACGTGCTCGGGCGCCGGGCACAGCGCAAGGCGTCCGGCGATCTCCGTCGCGCGGTCGATGCCGTCGCACTCAACCACCCAGTAGCCGGCCAGCACCTCCTCGGTCTCGGCGTACGGGCCGTCGCTGACGACCGGGACCCCGCCCTCCTGCCGGACTCGGCGCGTGTGGGCGGGCGCCGCCAGCCCACGCGTCTCGACCAGCTCGCCCGACTCGACGAGCTCGGCCGCGAACGACTCCATGAACGCGCCCATCGCCGCGAGGTCCTCCGGCGACCACGCCGGCCCGGCCCCGGGCTTGCCGGCCATGCCGTCGTAATCGGCCTGCGACGCGTACGTCATGATCATGTACTTCATCACCGCTCCTTCGACTGGGCACCCCAACGGCACCCTTCATACGAGACGTCGGACCGGCGTTCTCGAACCGGACAAGCCCAGGCGGACCAGTTCCGGTATCTGGTGATCTCCCGCCGTCGCCGGCTGCCGCAGGCCCTTCGCCCTGGTCTCCCCGAGTGCTCCCGCCCACCGCTCACTGTGCCGCGGCACGATCCTTCACCGGCCACAGCCTGATCCGACTCTGGTGCTCGGCGGCTTGGCCATCAGGCCGTGAACCTGTCGACCAACGCAGGGTCGCCGAACACGGTGATGCCGGCGATCCCATCACGGCGCGTGTCGAGCACCGCGACGCCGAACGGCTGCCCGTGGAGGTAGGCGGCGACCGCAGGCTGGCCGTTCGCCACGGCGCGGATCATGCGCCAGTCCCCGGGGTTGCCCACGGCGCTGGTGAGGACGAGCGAGCAGGCCGTCTTGCCGGCGTACCAGGTGCGAGCGGGCACGAGCTCCATCGTCGCGTCGGCACGAAGCACCGCCGTGAGCACATCCACCTGAGCCGTCTCGAACGCCTTGACGTAGGTGTCGAGCAGCCGCCGCGCTGCCGGGGCGCTGGGTTCGACGATGTCCTCCGGGACATGCGCAGCGTCGGCGAGCGTGGCCCGCGCGCGTTGCAGGCTGCTCTTCACCGCCGGCACCGACGTGTCGAACATCTCGGCGACGTCGGCGGCTGGGAACCCGAGCACGTCGCGCAGGATGAGCACCGCTCGCTGGGTCGCCGGCAGCGTCTGCATGCCGGCGACCAACGCGAGCCGGAGGTCGGCGCGATCGTCGGCGAACGGCTGAATCCAGTACTCAGACGGCATCACCTCCCCTGGCGCGCCGAGATCCTCAGCTGGCGCCCCGATCCCGGAGGGCAGCGCGCGGCGAGCGCGGTCACGGGCGGCGTTGAGACAGACGTTGGTGGCGATGCGATAGAGCCAGGTGCGCGGCGAGGCACGCTGGTCGAAGCGATCCCAGGCCCGATAGCCCCGGACGTAGGTCTCCTGGACCGCGTCTTCGGCGTCGTCCCACGAGCCGAGCATCCTGTAGCAGTGCGCGAGGATCTCACTGCGCAGCGAAGCGACCGCGGTCTCGAACTCCTTCACGACATCAGCGTGGTTCGCAGCCATGACGCACCTCTCGCGATTGCATCGTCCGCCACGCACGTGCGGCCGGCGGCCATTTGGAACGTGTGCAACTCGCCGGGGAACTCATCGAGGCGCGCGTCCACGCCGGCGTCGCGCATCCGATCCGCCAGCTGCCTGCTGTCGTCGAGCAGCGACTCCTCGCCACCGACTTGCAGATAGGTCGCAGGCAACGCGTGCACATCGGCATACACGGGTGCCGCAAGAGGATCACGCGGGTCAGCGCCGGCCAGGTACCCCGCGCCGAGCGCGCGCACCACCTCCCGGGAGAAGAACGGGTCGCTGCCGCTGTCGTACGCGTCGCCAGTGGCTTCCAGGTCGGCCCACGCGGAGAGCAGCAGCAGCGACGCCGGAGGCGTGAGTCTCGTGTCCCGCGCACGCAGGGCGAGCGCCACGGCCAACCCAGCCCCACACGAATCGCCCGTCACCGCGACACGCGGCGTGCCGCCGGCGAGCAGCCAGTGGTAGGCCGTCGTCACGGTGTCGAGCTGGCTGGGAAACACATGCTCGGGCACCAGCCCGTACTCCACCACGAAGATCGGCAGGCCGGACGCACGGGCCAGGTGGCCGAACATCCGGCGATGCGTCGCGGCCGAGCCGCTCACGAAGCCGCCGCCGTGAATGGCCAGGACCACGGGCCCCGCGATGGCGTCCGCCGGTCGCAGCCAGAGCCCGGCAGGATCGTCGATCCACTCCTCGGTTATGCCGTCGGGCTCGGTTGCGAGCCCCGCCCAGTCGGTCGGCTCACCGCGCGCGGTCGCCTCCCAGTGGACGCGGTTGGGGTCAGAGGTCGTCGCCATGGGAGATAGACCCCGCACCGCTCACAAAGGAATCGGTCGAGAGCGATCGTCCGGGCCGTCCGCACGCAACGCACGGACCCCGGCGAGGACCGGCCAGGGCGGGAATCGACCGGTCGCGAACGTCCGTCAAGGACGCCTAGACGCCAGAAGCGGATAGTCCTACGGGTGTCTCGCCCCGGCTGATGCAGGCCGGTCGACTTAGCTGGGCGCCCCGATGCCCTCGAGCAGCGCGCCGGCCGGCAGCCCGAGCGCCGTCGCGAGCCGGGTGATCGTCTGGAGCCGCGGGTCGCGCATGCCCCGCTCGAGCCGCGAGATCTCGGTCATGTGGAGGCTGGCCCGGTCGCCGAGCTCCTGCTGCGACAAGCCGGCGGCGGTGCGCAGGCCGCGGAGGTTCGCGCCGAACTGGTGCTTCGCCTCCACGGCCGGCCATGCTCAGCCAGCTGGGCCAAACGGTCTAGAGCCAATACCTCACGGAACGAGGGAGATCGGCAGCTACTCGAGCAGGCCCCGGCGCATGGCCTGCGCCACCGCCGCGGCCCGCTCGGACACCTCGAGCTTCTCGTAGAGGTGCAGCATGTGCGTCTTGACGGTGGCGGTCCCGAGGTGGAGCTCCCGCCCGATCTCCCGCGCGGTGCGACCGGCCGAGATCCCCTCGAGGACCTGGCGCTCGCGGGGGGAGAGGGCCGGCATCCCCTCCCGGTCGCGGAGCCGGATCTCCTGCGCGACGCCGGTCTGGGCGGCCGGTGCCATCACCGTCCCGCCCGCCGCCAGGCGGGCGATGGCGTCCCCCACCTCGGCTCCCGACGCGGTCTTGGGCAGGTACCCGCGCGCCCCGGCCGCAAGCGCCTGGTAGGCGGGCTCGGCGCGGACCTGCGTCGCGAGGAGGAGCACCGCCGTCCTGAGCCCGTCACGGAGCACCGCCCGGGCCACGCGCTCGCCCGACAGGCCGGGAAGGTCGGCGTCGAGCACCGCGACGGCCGGCGTGTGCGAGCGGATCGCGCTGAGCGCCTCCCACCCGCCGGCGACCTCCGCCACGACGGCCAGCTCGCTCCGCTGCCGCACGAGGCGGGCGATCGCGTCGCGGAACAGGGGCTGCGGGTCTGCGACGAGCACGGTGACGGGCCGCCGCATCGGAGAGGCTGCGGGGGATGCCGCTGGGCGTCTCGGCGTCTCGCTGGTCAAGGGAACTCGCTCGACAGCATAGGCGATTGCTCAAGCTCTGTTGAGCGGGTTCCCGGCAGATGTCCACGAAGGGCCCAGGACCCCGGACCGGCGTTGACTCGCCGGTCGAGGGATGATCTGATCACCCGATCGCCCGCCTCTACCACCAGCCCATGCGAGAGCTCCTCGACGACGCGGCCGCCGGACGCATCGAGCCGGGAGCGATGCTGCCGCGCGAGGTCGACCTCGCGGAGCGCTTCGACATCAGCCGCGGCGTGGCGAGGGACACCATCCAGGCGCTCAGCGAGCGGCGGGTCGTCGCCGTCCGCCACGGCTCGGGCGCCCGCCTGCTGCCCGAGGAGCGCTGGAACCTGCTCGACGAGGAGGTCCTCACGGTGCTCGTCGCCCGCTCGGACCGGGCGGCGCTCCGGCGCGAGATCGTCGAGTGCCTGCTCAAGCTCGAGCCGGAGGCCGCCGCGTTCGCCGCCGAGCGCGCCGGGCCGCCTGACCTCGAGGCCCTCGAGCGCCATCTCGCCGCCCTGCGGGGCCCGGACCGGCTGACCGGGCACGTGGCCGAGGCGCCGACGGTCCGCGCGCAGGCGGACTTCCACGACGGCATCATGGCCGCCGGCGGCAACCGCCCGCTTCGCCAGATGACCCGCCCCCTGCACATCGGCCTCGCCGTCATGAGCCACGTGGCGCTGAGCCGCCGGCGCCGCTCGAAGCTCGCCACCCAACACGGCGAGGTGCTCGACGCCGTCCGCGCGCAGGACCCGGCCGCGTCGCAGCGGGCGCTCGCCGCGCTGCTCACCCAGATCGGCGACTGGGTCGTGCGCTGAGCGGACGCCTCCCCCGGCGTCCGCCTCCTTCGTCCACTCACCGATCGTCCATCTGCGGGATGCCCTGCGCCGGGGTCTGCCGCGAGGGTCCGGGGCATGAGCGCCACCGCCGACCTCCACCGGATCACCGACTCCATCGAGCTCCCGGCGCCGACCGCGCCGCTGGCCGGCCGGGCCCGGCGCGACGATCGCTACTCGATCGCGGTGACGCGGTCGCCGGAGGCGACCGCCGAGGCCGTCCTGGACGCCGTGCAGGGGGCCGAGCGCCTGGCCGTCATCGCCGACGCCCGCGCCCTCGAGCTCCACGGCGAGCCGCTCCTCACCGCCCTGCGGACGGCGGACCTCGAGCTGCAGCTCCACACCGTCCCGCCGGGAGAGCCGAGCAAGTCGCTCCCGCGGGCGGTCGAGCTGTGGGACGCGCTGGCCCGCAGCCCGGTGGGTCGCCGCGACGTCGTGCTCAACCTGGGCGGCGGCGTGGTCTGCGACCTGGGCGGCTGGGTCGCGAGCGCCTTCATGCGCGGGCTCCCGTACGTCAACGTGCCGACGACGCTGATGGCCCAGGTCGACGGCGCGCTCGGGGGCAAGGTCGCGGTCAACCACCGGGTAGCGAAGAACCTCCTCGGGGCGTTCCACCAGCCGCGCGCGGTGATCGCCGACGTGTCCTCGCTGCGCACCCTGCCGCGCCGTCACGTCGCCGCGGGGCTGGCGGAGTGCGTCAAGAAGGCGGTGATCGCCTCGACCCCGCTCTGGGCGTTCCTCCACCGCGAGGCGGAGGCGCTGCTCGCCGGCACCCCCGAGGCGCTCCAGGCGCTCGTCCGCGCCGCGGTGGCGATCAAGACCGAGCTGATCGCCCGCGATCCCTACGAGCTCGACCTCCGCCGGCCGCTCAACTTCGGCCACACCATCGGCCACCCGCTCGAGACGGTCGCCGGCTACGGCACGGTCCTGCACGGCGAGGCCGTCGCCTTCGGGATGGTGGTCGAGACCCGGATCGCCGCCGGACGCGGGCTCTGCGGCCCCGCGTTCGTCGACGACCTGATCGGCCTGCTGCGCCGCTGCGAGCTCCCGGTGTCGGGCGCCGGGCTCCCGTCGCCGGTGGACGCCCGTGCCCTCGTGGCCGCGACCGAGAAGGTCCGTCACATCCGGGCGGGCAGCCTGCGGTTCGTGCTGCCCGCCTCGGTCGGCGAGACGGTCATCGCCGACGACGTCACCGAGCTCGAGATCGTGCGCGCGCTCGCCGAGTGCGGCGTCGGCTGAGCTTGCGCGCGGCCCGGGGCAGTAGATACGGTGATCTAATCTCTACACGACCGACCGGAGGCCCGATGAGCACCGTGAAGCGTCCCACCCGATCGACGGAGCTGCTCGAGCGGGCGGCCGAGCACATCCCGGGCGGGGTCAACACCTGCCGTCGCCGGAGCGAGCCCAAGCTCTGCATCCGCCGCGGCGAGGGCGCCTACATCGAGGACGTCGACGGGCGCCGCTACATCGACTACCACGCCGCCTACGGCGCGATCCTGCTCGGCCACGCCAACCCCGGGGTCGACCGGCGCGTCTGCGAGGCGATCGCCGACGGCGTGCTGTTCGGGATCGGCGTCACCGAGTGGGAGGTCGAGCTGGCCCGCAAGGTCACCGAGCACGTCCCGTCGGTCGAGCAGGTCGTCGTCTGCAACAGCGGCTCGGAGGCGACCTACCACGCCATCCGCCTCGCGCGCGGGGTCACCGGCCGGCAGCGCATCGTCAAGTTCCAGGGGTGCTACAACGGCTTCCACGACTACGTGCTGCGCAACGTCCTGAGCGCGCCCGAGCTCGTCGGCCGCCGCGATCCGCAGTCGAAGGGCATGCTCGACGCCGCGGTCGACGCGACGCTCGTCTGCCGCTTCAATGACCTCGCCGACGTCGAGGCCACCCTGGAGGACAACGCCGGCGAGGTGGCGGCCGTCCTGATCGAGCCGATCGCCCACAACGCCCCCGGGATCCTCCCGCACGACGGCTTCCTCGCCGGGCTGCGCGACCTCTGCGACCGCCACGGCGCGCTGCTGATCTTCGACGAGGTGATCACCGGCTTCCGGCACCACATCGGCGGGTTCCAGGCGCTCGCCGGCGTGATGCCCGACCTCACCACCATGGGCAAGGCGATCGGCAACGGCTTCCCGCTCGCGGCCGTCGGTGGCCGGCGGGAGCACATGGAGCACTTCAACACGAACCCGGGCGGAGACGTCCACTACGGCGGCACCTTCAACGGCAACACGGTCGCCGTCGCGGCCGGCGTCGCGACGATCGAGCAGCTCGAGGACGGCGCGGTGCACGCGCACCTCAACCGCCTGGGGGACCGGATGCGCGCCGGGCTCGCCGAGATCGGCGCGCGGGCCGGGATCCCGGTGGTGGTGGGCGGCTACGGCTCGCTCTTCGTCCTGTGCTTCATGGAGGGCCCCCTCGACAGCTACGAGGACGTCCTGCGCAACGACACGGCGCTGTTCGGCGCCTACCGCCGGGAGCTCGTCGCCCGGGGCGTCTTCGAGATGCCCGAGAACCTGGGCCGGAGCCACATCAGCGCCGCCCACACCGACGACGACGTCGACCGCTCGCTCCAGGCCGCCGAGGAGGCGCTGCGCGCCGCGCTCGACGCGCGCTGAGGCGGCGAGCGGGGCGCCGTCGGGAGGGCGCTCCGGCGCCGGGATGCCGTCACCGCCCCGTGGGATAGTGGGCGGATGGAAGGTGAGCGATGAGGTCCACGGTGGTGGAGACCCCGGTGGGCCCGCTGACGCTCGAGGCGGGCGACGCGGGAGTGCGCGCGGTCTGGTTCGGCGAGCGGGCTCCGGCGCCCGACGCGCCCCGCGGCGAGCATCCGCTGCTGACGGCGGCGCGCCGACAGCTCGGCGAGTACTTCGCGGGCGAGCGCCGGGCCTTCGACCTCCCGCTCGACGTCCGTGACGGGACGCCGTTCCAGCGCAGCGTCTGGCTCGCCCTCGCCGACATCCCATACGGGGAGACGACGACCTACGGCGAGCACGCCCGCCGGCTCGGCCGCCCCGCCGCCGTCCGCGCCGTCGGGGCCGCCAACGGCCGCAACCCGCTGCCGGTCGTCCTGCCTTGCCACCGGGTGATCGGGGCGAGCGGCGCGCTGACCGGCTTCGGCGGCGGCCTGCCGACCAAGCGCGCGCTCCTCGACCTCGAGCGGGGGGTGCGGCCGCTCGGCTGAGGGCGGCCGGCTCGCGCCTACCGCTCGCGCTCGTCGACGACCATCTCGACGTTGGTGCCGTCGGGGTCGCAGACGAAGGCGCCGTAGTAGCCCGGGTGGTACTCGGGGCGCTCCCCGGGACCGCCGTTGTCGGGATGGCCCGCGGCGACCAGGGTCCGGTGGAACGCGGCCACCGCGGTCCGGTCAGCGGCCGGGAACGCCACGTGGAGGTGGGCCGTCGGCGGGCCGGGGACGAGCGAGAACGAGCTCCCGTCGCCGCGGAACTGGATGCGCTCGGAGGTCGCCGCGGCCAGCTCGAAGCCGGCCTGGCCGGCGACCAGCTCCCAGAACGCCCGTGCCGCCGGAAGCGACCGGACGCGGATCCAGAGATGGTCGATGACCCTCCGCTCGTCGACCGCGCCGTGGTGGACGGCCTCGACGCTGTTGCCGTCGGGATCGAGCAGGAAGCCGCCGTAGTAGTCCGCCCGGTACTGCGGGCGGGGACCCGGCGCACCGTCGTCGCGATACCCCGCCTCGATCCCGGCCCGCCAGAACGCGTCGACCGCCTCGCGCGACCGCGCGGCGAAGCCGAGGTGCAGTCCGCGGGTCGCCGGCTTGTCCGGGGTGACCGGCGACAGCGCGAACTCGCTCCACTCCGCCAGCCAGTCCTTCGAGGCGGTCAGCTCGATCCCGAGGGTGCCCAGCACCAGCTCGTAGAACCGCTGCGACGCGGCGCGATCGGCGGTGCGGATGCCGACGTGGTCGAACATGCCCGGACGATATTGGCGATCAGGCGCGGGACCGGGTCCGGTACGCGCGGGCCTTCACGCGCCCTCCGCAGACCTGCATCGAGCACCAGGTGCCCGAGGCGTTGCGCGAGGTGTCGTAGAACGCCCAGCCGCAGTGCGGACCGGGACACACCTTGAGCCGCTTCCACGTGCCGGCCGCCTGCGCCTCGTGGGCGACGGCGAGCACGAGCCCGAGGGCGCCGTCGCCGCCGGACTGGGCCGGCACCGGGACGGTCCGGCCGTCGGCGCCGACGTGGACGGCGGCCGGCAGTCCGCCGGAGAGAACGCTGAGCGCCGCGATCGCCTCTGAGTCGGCATCCGAGCCGTTGTGGTGGGTGAGCACGGCGCGCAGCCCTTCGCGGACGGCGAGCGCGCGCCCGTGGACCGCCCGCGTCACCGGCCGGCCCCCGAGGCCGCGCTCCTCGAGCCACCCCGCGAGCCCCGCCGGGGCGGCCAGGAGGTCGGCGCCGTGGTCGTGGACGAGGTCGAAGTGCGTGTTGACGAAGGCCTGGACGAGCCCCAGCCGCCCCGGCGCCGGAGGTCGGCCGCCCGACTGCGGCCCGGCCTCGTACGGGTCCGTCATCGGTTCGCGCCCCCGCACGCCGGGGGGATGTCGAGCACCGGCTCGCGCTGGATGGAGAGCTCGCCGGGCACCTGCACGATCTTGCACCAGGTGTACCGGCCCGCGTCGAACTCGGCTCGAGCGCGGAACGGCTGGCCGATGAGCGAGCCGGTGGTCCGCTCGCTCGGCGGGACCCGCGACGACACCGCGAGGCACTCGAGCCGGACGGTCCGCAGGGCCAGGTCCTCCGCCGGCGGGGGCCGGTCGAGCCGCTTGGGGTACTCGAAGCAGGCCGCCGACCGGTAGCGGCCCGAGAGCTCCCCGCGGGCCGCCCGCCGGACGGCGTCGGCGAGCAC
>CALMNS010000805.1 GCA_937871635.1 uncultured Solirubrobacter sp. | reverse complement strand
ACACGGTGGCGTCGTCGCCGCGCGGGCTGAGGGTCAGACCCCCGGCCGGGACGGTGAGCTGCACCTCGGGCACGGTCGCCGTGGGCAGGGAACCGGCCGGCGAGAACTCGATGCAGCCCGCCCGGCTCGCGACCTGGCCGCCGACGACGGCGTCCACCGTCGGCGGGGCGCCGACCGGCAGCCGCGACGGGGCCGGCTTCGGTTCGATCCGCCCGATCCTGCGCAGCTCGGCGTCGGCGTTGGCCCTCGCGTCCTCGCGACTCGTCACGAGCTCGGCGACGGTCGCCGCAGGCGACCCGAGCTCCTCGGTCGCCGCGAAGTAGTCGCTCACCCGGAGGGCGACCAGCGGATACCCGGGCAGCCCCGCCGCGACGGCGTCCGGGCGGATGTGCGGGCGAGCCAGCTCGAGGGCGGCGAGGTTCGCGCGGGTGATCTGCGCCTGCGCACGCAGGAAGCGGCCGCCGTCGCGCATGTCGCCGAGATTGGAGACGGCGATGGCGCCTACCACGGCACCGGCGACGAGCGCTCCGCCGCGGCGGGGCAGGGCGACGTCACGGGCCAGCTCGACCACGAGGAGCAGAGCGAAGAGGGCGCCCACGTAGAGGTACCGGCTCGAGGCCGGCGCGCCGAGCTGCGAGCGCTGGAGCCCGAGGAGGAGCCAGAACGTCGCAACGATGGCCAACAACGTCAACACCCGGGTCGGGAGGGGCCGCAGGCGCGACAGCCGCCAGAGCAGGAGCCCGGCGGCGAGCACCGCGAGGGGCCGGCCCCACGCAAGGGTCGCGGCGGTCTCGCCGCCTCCGCCTGACTCGCCGATCGAGGAGCTGAGACCGGCCAGGGCGCTCACCGTCCCCGCGGCGACGTCCGCGGCGAACGCCGTCGTCAGGACGACGTTGCGCAGCACGAGCTCCGACGAGTCCTGGTAGACGAGCCACCACGTCGCATAGAGCGCGAGCGGGAGGGCGACGATCCAGACCGACCGCCGATCGCGCCGTCCCGCAAGCACCTCGACGCCGAGCCCGACGGCGATCGGCAGTCCGATCCCGGAGCTCGCGAGGGCGACGCCCAAGAGCGCGCACGCGGCGAGGTCGCCCGCCCGGTCGGAGCGATCCAGCGCGAGGAGCGCGGCCACCCCCGCGGCGAGCGAGAGCTGCCAGGTGATCTGGAACGGCCAGAGGATGTTCTGCCAGCCCGGACCGAACGAGAGCAGGAGGACGGCGACGAGCACCGCCCACCCCGCCCCCAGACGCTGGTTCGCGTAGCGATACAAGAGTGCGACGCAGGCGAGGTGCGCCGCGACGGCCAGCACGCGGTAGGGGGCGAAGTCGTCGAGCCCGACGGTGGCGAAGAGAGCCTTGTACAGCGCCAGCGGCACGAGCGAGAAGTGCCCGTTGTGCGGGGCGAGGAAGGTCCTCAGATCGCCGCCGCGCCGCTCGGCGACCCACGCCCACTCGTCGAACCAGAACGTCGTCGCGCGGGTCTCCCAGTACAGGAAGGCGCCGCCGACGAGCAGCAGGACCGCCATCGCCGCGTGGGCGGCTGCGGTCTCCCTCCCGTGCAGCCGCCCGAGCGGCAGTCGTGTGGGGCGCCGCGTAGTAGACAAGGTGCGCCACCGTAGTAAACGGCCGCCGGCCGGTAGCCTGCCCGCGCACTGGACGTCGCGGTGGTCATCCCCAACTACGACGGAGCGCACTGGCTGCCAGGGGTGCTGGCCTCCGTGGCGGCGCAGACCGTGCCGCCCTCAGAGATCGTGGTCGTCGACGACGGCTCCACCGACGAGTCGCTCGCCCTGCTGGCCAGCGACTATCCCGGAGTCCGGGTCGTCGCCTTCGGGACGAACGGCGGCTTCGCCCGGGCGGCGAACGCCGGCGTGCAGACCGCGTCGGCCGCAGCGATCGCGCTGGTCAACTCCGACGTGGTGCTCGCGCCCGACTGGCTCGAGCGCGCCGGTGCGGCACTCGCCGGCGATCCGCGAGCGGCGTCCGTCGCGACGAAGATGGTCGATCTGGCCGACCCGACCCGGCTGTACGACGCCGGCGACGTCCTGCGCCGCGACGGCGTCTGCGAGCAGCGCGGGCGCTTCGAGCGCGACACGGGTCGGTACGACGCGCCGGGGGAGGTGTTCGCCGCCTGCGCGGGCGCGGCCGTGTACCGGCGCGACGCGGTGCTGGCCGTGGGCGGGTTCGAGGAGCGCTTCGGGACCTACCTGGAGGACGTCGACCTCGGCCTGCGCCTGCGCCTCGCGGGCTGGACCTGCGTCTGGGAGCCGCGCGCCGTGGCCCGCCACGCGGG
>CALMNS010000804.1 GCA_937871635.1 uncultured Solirubrobacter sp. | reverse complement strand
CGGCCGGAAGCAGCGGCGAGGTCAGCAGGGCGGCGCCCAGCACCGCGGCGGTGCCCTTCGTCCGCGGGGCCTGGCGCCGGTGGCGCTCGGCCAGCTCGCGCCGGCGCAGGGACCGCTCGAGCGAACGCTCCCACAGCTCGACGTCGACGAGATCACGCTCGGCGTAGGTGGCGCTGCGCGGCGCCAGGTGACTTACGAACACGGGGTGGACTCCTTGGGCGACATCGGTCTGTGACGGCCTGCGGGGTTAGCTGTCGGGCTCGCGCTCAGACCGCGCTACGCCGCTTATTAGCGGCGATTCGCCCCTGCGACCCGCATGGAGTCGCCCTGGTTCCCCCGCTCCGGCGCCGCAGGACGGCACCGGACTCGGCACTTCGATCGCTTATGAAACCACACCCACCGGCGGAGTTGCGGACCTCCGCTACTTCGTGCCGGCGACGCGCGCGACCTCGGCGATGGACGTGAGCCCCCGCCGGACCTTCTCGAGGCCGTCCTCGCGCAGGCGCATCATGCCCTCGTGCACGGCGGCGTGGGCGATCGCGTCCGCGGTCTCGCGGGCGACGCACATGGCGCGGATGGTGTCGGAGACCCACATGACCTCGTACAGGCCGATCCGGCCCTTGTAGCCCGTCCCGCCGCAGCGCGCGCAGCCCACGGGCTCGTAGCACTCGAGGTCGACGCCGAGGTCGAAGCCGTTGGCGCGCATCACCTCGGCGGAGACCGTCGTGCGGCGCTTGCACTCCGCGCAGAGCATCCGCGCGAGGCGCTGGGCGACGATGCAGTCCACCGCGGAGCCGACCAGGAAGGGCTCGATCCCCATCTCGATCAGGCGGGTGATCGCGGTCGGCGCGTCGTTCGTGTGCAGCGTGGAGAGGACGAGGTGGCCGGTGAGCGCGGCCTCGACGGCGATCTGCGCCGTCTCGCGGTCGCGGATCTCGCCGACCATGATGATGTCTGGGTCGGCGCGCATCATCGCCCGCAGGCCGTTGGCGAAGGTCAGCCCGGCCTTCGGGTTGATCTGCACCTGGGTGACGCCGTCGAGCTGGTACTCGACCGGGTCCTCGATCGTGATGATGTTCTTCTCGATCGTGTTGAGCTGGTTGAGCGCGCCGTAGAGGCTCGTGGACTTGCCCGAGCCGGTCGGCCCGGTCACGAGGACCGCGCCGTGGGCCTGAGAGAACGCCTTGACGAACCGCTCGTGGGCCTGGGGCAGCATCCCGAGCTGCTCGAGCTCGATCATCACGCTCGACTGGTCCAGGATCCGCATCACGACGTTCTCGCCGTGGGACGCCGGGAGCGTGACCACGCGGACGTCGATGTGCCGGTTGCCGAGGGTCATCGAGATCCGCCCGTCCTGCGGGAGGCGGCGCTCGGCGATGTCGAGGTCGGAGAGGATCTTGATGCGCGAGATGATCGCCGGGACGATCTTCTCCGGGATCGTGGCGGCCTCCTGCAGCACGCCGTCCACCCGGTAGCGAACCCGCATGTCGGGATCGCCCGGCTCGAAGTGGATGTCCGACGCCCCGCGCTCGGCCGCCTCGGAGATCACCCGGTGCACGAGCCCGATGACCGAGGCGTCCTCCTCCCCCGTGAAGGAGATCTGGGTGCTCTCGGGGACGTAGGCCGGCCCGGCCGCCGCGGCCGCGCCTCCGCCGCCGGCGCCCCGCGGGTCGGAGTCGTCGTAGTCGACCTCGACCTCGAGGTCCTCCTCGAGGTCCTGGAGCCCGATGGCGGCGAGCGCCTCGGGATCGTTGAGGCGCTCGACCACGAAGTCGATGTCGGCCGCCGCGGCGACCGCGGGGCGGACCTCGTAGCCCGTCATCACGGCGATGTCGTCGACGGCGAGGACGTTGGCGGGATCGGTCATGGCCACCAGCAGCGTCCGCTCGTTGACGAAGGAGACGGGCAGCGCCTGGTAGCGCTGCACCGCGGCGGGGGCGACGAGCTTGGCCGCCGCGGGGTCGACGCGGAAGTGGCGAAGGGAGACGTGATCGAGGCCGAAGCGCTCGGCGACGCCGCGCGAGAGCTGCTCCTCGGTGAGCGACCCGGCGGCGACGAGGACGCGCTCCGGCGAGACGCCGTTGGCCTCCGCCTCGCGGACGGCCTCGTCCATGCGGCCGCGCTCGACGAACTCGAGGTCGACCAGGACGTCGGAGAGCAGGCGGCCCGAGCCGCCGCGGCGCGACGGGCTCGAGACGCCGTCCCAGCGGCGGGACGGTCTCGTCGGGGTCTGTGCGCTGAGGTTCATGGGTGTGAGGGGCTCCGTGCCGCCCGCCGCATCGCGTCGCGAGGCGCAGGCCGGCCGGTCCAGCGTTCCAGTGACGCAGCGCCCTGGGCGACGAGGACCTCCAGACCGTCGACGGTGCGGGCTCCCCGCTCGCGTGCCGCGATCAGGAGCGCCGTCTCGGTATCCGAATAGACCATGTCCACCACGCAGCTTCCGGCAGCCACTACATCGGCGCTAACCGGCAGGGCCTTGACCCCGCCGAGCCCGACCGCCGTCGCGTTGACGACGAGATCGGCCGGCTCGGCGCGCGCGACGACCCGCCCGCCGCCCACGTCCTCGACCATCCGCTGCGCCCGGGCCGGCGTCCGGTTGAGGACGGCGACGTCGCGCGCCCCGGCCG
>CALMNS010000803.1:40246-44508 GCA_937871635.1 uncultured Solirubrobacter sp. | reverse complement strand
GCGCTGTGTAGAGGGCGGCGGTGTACCCCGCCGGGCCCGAGCCGACTATGATGACTCGGTCCGCCATCAGCTCAGGATGTTCCCGCCGTCGACCAGCAGCGTCTCGCCGGTCATGTAGGCGCCCAACCCGCTGCCCAGGAACAATGCCACGCGGGCGATGTCGTCAGGCTCGGCGACCCGTCCCAGCGGGATGCGCGCGACGAATCCTTCGAACAGCGCGTCCGACTCGGCCTGGGTCATTCGGCCGTCGCCCATTGCAGAGGTGCCCGGCGTGCGCACGGGTCCCGGGGCGATGGCGTTGACGGTGATGCCATACGGCGCCAGCTCGAGCGCAAGGTGCTTGGTGTAGGTGACGACCGCTCCCTTGGTCGCCCCGTAGGCGGCGAGCCCTACCGCGGCCGGGTGGAAGGCCTCGATCGAGGCGACGTTGATAATCCGCCCGCCGTCGCCGGCGGCGGTCATCTGGGCGGCGGCGGCCTGCGCGAAGAGCATGGTGCCGCGCTGGTTGATCGCGTACACGCGATCGATGAACTCAGGCGTGCCCTCCAGCGACGACTGCATCGGGTAGACACCGGCGTTGTTGACCAGCACGTCGAGCCGGCCGTGCTCGCGCATGCAAGCCGCCACCGCCTCGTGGGCAGCGTCCGGATCCCCCGCGTCAGAGGCACTCGGCACCGCGAACTGGCCGAGCTCGGCGGCGGAGGCCGCGGCGGCGCCGGCGTCACGGTCGCCCAGCACCACGGCGGCGCCGGCCTCAGCTAGCCGGCGAGCGACGGCGAAGCCGATGCCGTGGGCTGCGCCGGTGACGAGCGCGACCTTGCCGCTCAGGTCGAGCAGCGCGGCCGTGGGAACTTGCGCCGTCATGCTCATCCCGCGACCTTGGCGAGGTCGGGTCCGGTGATCGCGGCCAGCAGCGAGGTGCGGTCGAACTCGCCCACCGGCCTTGGGGCTTCGGCCACCCCGCGATGCATGAGGACGATTCGGTCTGAGAGGCGCAGCAGCTCCGAGAGGTCGTCAGAGATCAGCACGATGGCGACACCCTCGGTCGAGAGGCGGTCGATCTGCTCATAGAGCTCGACCTTCGCACCGATGTCGACGCCGGCCGTGGGCTGGTCGAGTATGAGGACGCGCGCCTGTGCCGCGGCCGCGCGCGCGAAGAGCACCTTCTGCTGGTTTCCGCCGCTCAGCGAGGTGACGGCGAGGTCGGGATCGCTCGGCCGGACGGCGAACCGCTCGAGCATGTCACGGACCACCTGCCGCGTTCGGGCCGGGAGCACCCAGCCGCCGCGGCAGAGGCGCCCGTGTAGCGCTGAGAGCTCGACGTTGTCCTTGACCGACCGGACGCTGATGAGGCCGTCGTCCTTACGGCTGGCGGGAAGCATGAGCACCCCGGCGCGGGCGGCCGCGCGCGGGTGACGTGGCTGCCCGGTCCACTGGCCGACTGAGACTTCGCCGCTGGCGTCGGGCGACGCGCCGATCAGCGCCCTGGCTAGTTCCGACCGGCCCGAGCCCTGGAGTCCGGCGAAGCCGACGACCTCGCCTCGATGCACCTCGAGGTTCACGGGGGCGACCTTGCCGGCCACCGCGACGTCGCGCAGCCTGAGCACCACGTCGTCGAACGTCTGCTTGCGGGAGGCGAGGTGCCGCTCGGTGTCGCGTTCGATGGTGTCGAGCTTGTCGCCGATCATGAGCCCGGCTAAGGCATGGAGGTCGAGGCCCTCGAGCGGCCGCGAGTCGACGCGGTGCCCGTCGCGCAGCACGGTGACGTGCGTGCAGATGGCGAATATCTCCTCCAAGAAGTGGGAGATGTAGACGATCCCCACGTCCCGGTCCGACAGTCGCCGGATGATCTCAAAAAGCCGCTGGCGTTCGGTCATCGACAGCCGGGCGGTGGGCTCATCCATGACGAGGACTCGCGCGTCACGCGCGACCGCCTTGACGATCTCGCACATCTGCTGCTGGCCGACGTCCAGCCTGGAGACCACCGTGTCCATCGGCAGCTCGATCCCCAGCGCCTCGGCCTCGGCCAGGCTGCGCCGCTCGGTCGCCCGGTGCGAGAGCCGGCCGGGCATCCTGCCGCGCTCCTCGCGCCCGAGGGCGATGTTCTCAGCGACGGTGAGGTCCTGAACGAGCGAGTTCTCCTGGTAGATGACCGCGACGCCCTCCCGCAGCCCGACCTTCGGCGCGTTCATCACTACGGGACGGCCCTCGAGCTGCACCTCGCCGCCGTACTCGCGGAAGTTGCCGGCCAGGATCTTCATCAGGGTGCTCTTGCCCGCACCGTTCTCCCCGACCAGGGCGTGGATTTGCCCCGCCTCGATCTCGAGGTCGACGCCATGGAGCACGCGGCCGGCCGCGAAGTCCTTGGTGATCTCTCGCATCCGGAGGAGCGGCGCGACGGGGCCGTTGGGGAGTGGCATGGCACCGGCTCCTAGAACAGGGCGTTGGCGGGGACTTTGTCCCAGTCGCGTGAGCCGAAGAGCTGCATCTTCGCGTAGGCGAACGGCTTCGGGATGTCGGCTTCCTTGCCGTCGGCGATGGCCTTGGCGTACTGGATGGCGGTGCGCGCCTGCTGGAAGGGGTCCTGGAAGACGGCGGCCGCGATCGATCCCGACTTGAGCTGAGCCTGGACGTCGCGCGAGATGTCGCCGACGACGAACTTCACGTCATCGCGGCCGTTGCGGGCGGCGTAGCGGGCGGGCGCCGCGCCCTCGGGCCCCTCGACCACGATCGAGTCGATCTCGCCCTCGCCGTACTTGTTGAGGAAGTCCTGGCCCACCTTTAGGGCGTCGGCGTTGTCCCAGTTCCCGGTCTGCTCCTCGAGAATCTGGATGCCGGGGTGCTTCTTGACGTACTCCTTGAACCCCTGGGTGCGCTCGCGCTGGGAGGTCGTCCCGAGCGCGCCCAGGATTAGGCCGACCTTGGCGTCCTCGCCGACCTCTTCGACGACCCCCTTGCCGAGTAGCCGACCGAACTCGACGTTGTCCGTGCCGATGTAAGTCAGCCGCTCGGCGCCCTTGCCGACGTCGTTGGTAAGGCCCATGACCGGGATGTCCTGGCTGTTGGCCTGCTTGACCGAGGGGACGATGGCGTCGGCGTCGGAGGCCGAGATGATGATGACGTCCTTGTTCTGGGTGGTGAACTGCTGAACGAGCTGGGCCTGTCGGGCGGGGTCAAGCTGGCCGTTCTGGATGTCGACGTCGACGCCAAGCTTCCGCGCCTCGCTGCGCAAGCCATCCTGCAGCGGCGCGTAGAACGGCAGTTCGGTGTTGAACAGCATGACCCCCACCTCGGGGGTGCTTCCACCGCCACCGCCACTTCCACCTTCGTCGCTGCCGCAGGCGGGCAGCCCGAGGAGAAGCGTGGATGCGGCCAGTGCGGCGGCCGTCCTCGTGAACCGGTACCCGATGCGACCCGACATACGTTGACTCCTTGTGCTGGTGGCGTGGCGTGGATTGGGAGTGGCCTCGGTCACGTGATGGCCCCGCGCAGCTTGCGCTGATAGGAGTCGATGCCGACGGCGAGAAGGATCACCACGCCGGTGACGGCCGGCTGCCAGTACGGCGAAACCCCGTAGAGGTTCAAGGCGTTAGAGACGACGCCGAGCAGCAGCGTCCCGAGGATCGCCGAGTAGATACCGCCGATACCGCCGCGTAACGGCGTACCGCCGACGACGACCGCCGCGATTGCGGCCAGCGCCCAGTTCTCCGTGCCGGTTGGCTGACCGACGTTGGTCTGCCCGAGGAGCACGACGCCGGCGATGCCTGCCGTCAGGCCACCGATGATGTAGGCGCACAACAGCACCCGGTCGACTGGCACGCCGGCCAGTCGCGCGGGCTCCTTGCTGGACCCGACCGCGAAGGTGTAGTGGCCGACCCGCGTGGCGCGGAGCATCAGCCAGGTCAGGAACGCCACCCCAGCGAAGATCAGCACGGGGTTCGGAATCCCCAGGGTCCGCCCGAGGCCGACGTTGGAGAAGGACTCCGGCAGGCCGGCGATCGCCTTCCCGCCGGTCTGGGTCAGCACGATGCCGGTGATCAGTGTGGCGCTGCCCAGCGTGGCGACGAAGGGTGAGATCGCCACTTTGGTGATCAGCCAACCGTTGAAGGCCCCGGCCACGACCCCGACGCCCAGCGCCACCAGTACCGCGACGCCGATCGAGGTGCCGTTGGTCATCAGGGCGGCAGCGGAGACGGAGGCGCCGATGCCGATCGCGCCAACGGACAAGTCGAAGCCACCGGAGATGATCATCACCAGCATCC
>CALMNS010000803.1:0-40236 GCA_937871635.1 uncultured Solirubrobacter sp. | reverse complement strand
ATCCCGCACGCGAGGATCCCCGTGATGGAGCTCTGCTGAAGGACGTTGAGCAGGTTGTCCGGATCGCGGAACTCGGGCGATGCGATCAGCAGCACGAGCAGTACCACGAAGAAGATGGCCTGGATCCCGAACCGCGCAAAGCGGTCGACGACGGCCTGTCGGCGCGCCCGGCCCTTGGCATCGACGAGGTCCTCGGTCGGCGCCATCGCGGTGATGCCCGGCGGCTCAGTCGGTGGTGCGGCGGTGATCTGGCTCATCCCTCTCCCCCGGTCCTCGCAGCTCGCCTACGACGTCGCGCCCTGGAGCAGCACGGCGTAGTCGCGGGTCTGCGCCTCGCTGGCAGGCTCGAGCTTGAGTAGCGAGCCGAGTACGTTCGAGCCGAGCTTGAAGCAAATCCAGGTGAGGAGCTCGAGAATCTGCTCGTCGTCGAACTCCTCGCGCAGGACGTCGAACGTCGCGTCATCGATCGAGCGGTGGTCGCGGACAACCTGATCAGCGAAGGCGACCGCGAGCGACTCCTTTGGATCGGGATGCTCGCTGGCGGGTCGGCCGCCGATGGACGCGCAGAACTCACATCCCACTTGCTGGGAGAGCGAGCGACGGACCTCCTCCTTCAGGCTCGTCGGCAGCGTCGAGCTCTCGTCGTTGAGCAAGGCGAGGTCGAGCCTGCCCCACGCCTCGAGGATCTCCGGGCGGTTGCCCAGCGCGGCGTAGAACGAGTCGTCGTGCAGATCGGTGAGCGGCAGTCTCGGCATGGTGTCCTCCGGTCGAGTCAATGGGTTGCGGCGAGCGTCTCGAGCTCGCCGCGCAGGGCGTTCGGGTTCTGAGGGCCGCTCCGGCGCAGCCGCTCCTCGCCGGAGTGGAAGCCGATGAGAGTGGGCAAGCCCTGGACGTCAAGGCGCTTAGCGAGCGCCGGCTCGGCGTCCGCATCGACGGTGACGATGCGCAGGCGGCCTGCGAACTCCTCGGCGAGGCGCTCGAGCGCCGGAGCAAGCATGCGGCAGTTGCCACACCAGGGCGCCCAGAAGTCCACCAATACCGGACCCTCAGCCGCGAGCTCGCGATCGAGGCCGGCGGCGTCCACGGCGGGCAGCGCGCCGGCCATCACCGGCCACCCGATCCGCTCAAGGCTGCCTCGGCACGCACGAGCCGCATCTCGGCGGTCAGTGCGTGGCCCTCGAGGTTCTCGGCGTGGCAGATCGCCGCGATGGCGGGCGCAACGCGGCGGGTGCCCTCCTCGGTGAGCCGCTGATAGGTACAGGTGCGCAAGAACTTGCCCACCCACAACCCACCCGTGTAGCGCGCGGCGCCCATCGTCGGGAGCACGTGGTTGGTGCCGACACCCTTGTCGCCGTACGCCACGGTGGCCTGATCGCCGAGGAACAGCGAGCCATAGACCGTGAGGCGGTCCAGGTACTCGTCGAGGTGGTCCGGATCGACCTGCACCTCGAGGTGCTCGCCCGCGTACTCGTCTGAGAGCGCGACCGCCGCGGCTAGATCCTCGACCACTGCGACCGAGCCGTGCTCGCGCCACGCCTGTCCAGCCACCTCGGCGGTCGGCCAGGTCTCGAGCAGGCGGTCGACCTCGGAGATCACCCGTTCGCCCAGCGACTGGGAGGTGGTGATGAGGATGGCCGGGGACGTCGGCCCGTGCTCCGCCTGACCTAGGAGGTCGGCGGCCACGAGCTCGGCGTCGGCGGTCTCGTCGGCGATGACGACGATCTCCGTCGGACCGGCCAACAGGTCGATGCCGACCTTGCCGAAGAGCTGGCGCTTCGCCTCGGCGACGTAGGCGTTGCCGGCGCCGACGATCATGTCTACCGCCGGCAGCCCTTCGACGCCGAGCGCCATGGCGGCCAGCGCCTGCACCCCGCCGAGGCAGAGGATGTGGTCGGCGCCCGACGTCGCCATCGCGTGGACCATCGCGGCGTGCGGCCCGCCGTCGCGCTGCGGCGGGGCGCACGCGACGACCCGCTCGACCCCGGCCACCTTGGGGACGATGACCGTCATGAACGCAGAGGCGAGCATCGGGTAGCGCCCGCCGGGGACGTAGGCGCCGACCGAGCCGACGGGAACGTGGCGATGCCCGAGCACCACGCCGGGCAGCGTCTCGACCTCGAGGTCGGTCAGGGTGGCGCGCTGGGCCTGCGCGAAGGCCCTCACCTGGTCCTGCGCGAAGGCGATGTGCTCCTTGAGCTCGTCGTCGATCGATGCGCTGGCCGCCTCTATCGTCTCGGGTCCGACGGTGAAGGCTTCCGGGCTCCAGCCGTCGAGCTGATCGGAGTAGTGGCGCACGGCGTCGAGGCCCTCGCGATCGATGCCCTCGAGCATCTCCGTCACCGTGCGGCGCACCGCCTCGGTGACCTGCTCGGAGTACATCGGCGCGGACTTCAAGTAGTCGGCCACTGTCTGCTCCCTCCCATTGGGACCCGTATTTGCCTCGCGCCCGAAACGACCTGAGCGCATACCAAAGTACTGTATACAGAATGAGGACCTGTCGTCAAGCCGCGTTCTGAATCCGGTCCCTGGTTCTGCGACCACCTGAGCTCTCGGCGCAAGCGCCGCAACTCGTCGCGCTCGTCGCTGATCAGGCGTCGCGACGGCCGTCATCGGAGTACGGCGGAGTCTTGGGCATGACAGGCACCCTTGCCCGGCCGGCCAGGTGGCCCGGCCGTTAGATCTCCCCCGAACCGGGGGAACTCCAGCCGCGCGTGGGTCGACCGAGTGGGTGTCGGTCGGGGTCGGAGCGGGTCCGGAGGACGCCCAAGCGCTTTGCTGGCACGTCTGCGCAAGCGCTCATCGGATCATGCTTGTGTCACGGGGTCGCCGATACCGGAGTCCCCCCGTCGGCCAGTCCGACCGAGCGGAGGTACTCGAGGCTGCGACGCGCGTCCTCAAGCGCCGTGCTGTCCCTCTGGGGATCGCGGTCTTGCTCGACTGTCGCCGGACCCTCGTAGCCGTGCCGTTCGAGGGCCGCGCGCAGACCGGGGAAGTCGACCACGCCTTCCCCCAGCGGGCAGAAGATCCCGGCGTCAACGGCCTTGAAGAAGCCGAGGTGGTCGGCGAGCGCGCGCTCGCGGACCGCGCCATCGACGTCCTTGAAGTTCAGATGCGGGACTCGGGCGGCATAGCGATCGTAGATGGCGACCGGATCGGCTCCGGCGTAGGCGAAGTGGCCCGTGTCAATGCAGATCGGCAGATCGGTCGAGTCGAGCAGCGCCGTGGTCTCGTCCTCGAATTCGAGCCATGTCCCCGCGTGCGGATGCGCTAGCGCGGTCAGGCCATAGTCGCTGCTCGCGATGCGGGATATCTCGAGGTAGGTGGCGAGGTAACGCTCCCACGCGGCCGGGTCCATTCGCGGAGCGTCGTCGCAGCGCCCGGCGGTCGGGATCCGCTGGTCGGCGTCCCAATCGACGATGACGAGGTACTTGCCGCCGGCGTCGGCGATGAACTCCGCGGCCCGGCGAGCGCCGTCGAGCACCGTGTCGCGCCGGTCGGGATCGTGGACGGGCTCGAGCATGAACGACCCCGCCACGCGCAGCCCGCGTGCCCGGAGTTCGGCCGCTGCCCGACCCCGCTCGAGCGGGAGGTAGCCGAGCGGCCCGAGCTCGACCGCGTCGTAGCCGGCCCGCTTGATCTCGTCGAACACAGTCTCCCAACGCGGGAGCCCTTTCCGCTCGAGGTGGTCGACGCCCCAGGCGACGGGGGAGTTGGCGAGGTCGATGCGCATGACTGCCTCCTTGGCTGATCCTGCCGATCAGAAGCTGGTGCTCAGCGGCTGAGCGGCCCCGGTGGCGGCGGCACGGTACGCCGCCTCGATGATGTCGATGACGTGACGGGCGTGCTCGGCCGTCACGGGTGACGCGATGTCGTCCCGCACCCAGTCGACGAGCTGCATGATGTCCTCGAAGACGTGCTGTTCATCGATGTCGCGGTGCACTCCGGTGACGTGGGGGAGCAACCACTCGTTGCCCCCGCGCCCCGGACGGGTGCCGCCGTCGGGATGGCTGCGGGCGAGTTCGCAGCCAGGGAACTCGAACGGCTCGCCGTCCAGCAGGAGGCCATCGATACGGCCCTCCGTCCCGAAATAGCGCCCGCTCCAGTCGTCCCAGCTGGTCAGGCTCCCGGCCGCGGTGCCGTAGGCGACTGCGAAGAGCCCCTCACCGAAGTCGAGGAGGACGACCGTGTTGTCGTCGGCGTCGCCGCGGACGATCTGACCGTGAAACGAGCGCTCGGGGATGCGGATCCCTGAGAGCCCGGTGACCCGCCGGACCGGACCAAGGATTCCGGTGAGGGCATGCAGGGCGTAGACGGTCATGTCGTAGAGCGGGCCGCCGCCCGGCTTGCTGAAGTACCAGCTGGGATCGACGGTGGACAGGATGTCGTCGCCGCCCCGGACGGCCTCGGACTCGTGGTAGGTCTCGAAGGCCGCGCCGCAGATCGCCCAGCAGACCCGCCCGATCCGGCCCTCTGCGATCATGGTCTTGATGCGCTGGTTGTAGGGGCGCAGCATCTCGCCGGGTGAGGCGACGATCCGCAGGTCTCGGTCCGCGGCTAGGTCGATGAGGTCGTCCGCCTCCGCCGTGGTCACGGTCATGGTCTTGTTGAAGTGCACGTGTTTGCCGGCCAGCAGCGCGCGGCGGCCTTGCTCGTAGTGGACGCCGATCGGCGAGGCGATGGTGATCGCGTCGACCGCCGGATCCGCCAACAGGGCGTCGAGCGTCTCGTAGGCACACTCGACGCTGAAACGTCGGGCGGCAGCGGCGGCCCTGCCCTCCACCGGATCGCACACCGCGACCACGCGAGCCCGATCGGCCAGATCGGCCTGCGTGAGGTGCGGCAGGATGCCCTTCAGGGAGACGCTGCCGGCGCCGACCACGCCCAAGCCGAGGGCCTGTCCGCGGGTCACGCCGCTTGGGCCTCTTGGACCTCGATGACGGCCTTGATGCCACCGGAGGTGTGGATCGCGTCCGCGGACCGCTCGAGCGGGTACCGGCTCGTGATGAGCTGCTCCGCTAGCCCTGGCCACCGTTCCTCGGCACGCAGCAGGTCGGCGATGGCCGCCTCGAAGTCGGCGCGGGCGGCGTTCACGCTGCCGAGCAACACCTGGTTGCCGAGGACCACCCGGCGGATGACCTCCCCGAGGTCGAAGCCGGCGCGCGGGGGTCCCGGCAGGCTCAGGCCGGTCAGTGCGAGGATGCCGTTTGGTCGCAGCCCGGCCGTCGCCTCCAGCGCCACCGTTGCGTCGCCGGCCGCTTCTAGCACCAGCTCGAAGCCTCCCGTCTCGGCGGCGAGGACGCCTAACGGCAGCTCATGGGTGGAGACATACCGTGCTCCGAGCGCCTCGGCGAAGCGGGCGTTGGGCGTCGGCGCCACCGAACGGGCCCCTACCGTCACCGTCCAGCCGCGCAGGACCAGCGCCATGGCAGCGAGCAACCCAATCGGGCCGGCGCCGACGACGAGCGCCGCCCCGGGCCGGGCCGCGCCGGTGGACGGCACCCGTCCCGCCACGGCTGCCAGCTGTCGCAGGACCTTCTCGGCGACCGTGAGCGGCTCCGCCAGCACCGCCGTCGCGCGCAACGCGTCCGGGACCGCTACGAGTCGCGCGGCCGGCATGACGATCCGCTCGGCGAGGAACCCGTGCGCCCGGCGGATGCCGTGCTCGGCGAACTGGCCGGTAAGGCAGAAGTCCTGGTCGTCGTGACGGCAGGGCGCACAGTCGGCGGCCTCACAGGGGTCCCGGACGATCGGCACGGCGAGCTGCTCGTCCTGCAAGCCCGTTCCGTCCGGGGCCGGACCAACCACCCGGGCGAGGCACTCGTGCCCCAGCACGAGACGGTCCTCGCCCGTCGGCGGCTCGCCGAAGGCGAACTCAACGATCTCGCGGTCGGTGCCGCAGATGCCGACCTCGAGGACGTCGAGGATCACGTCGTGGGCGCATCGTCGCGCGGGCTCCCTGATCGTGGCGAGGCCACTGCGGCGCCGCACCGGGTCCACCAGGAAGGCGCGACTCACTGGGCGGCCGGCTCGACGGGCGGGAGCTCTGCGGGTGTGTAGCCCGGGAGCTCCGGCTCCTGGTAGCTCACCGCGAAGCAGAACGCCTTGACCCCTCTGTCCGTCGTGGGCCAGATGGAGTGCTTGGCGTTGCGCGGAATGTGGATGAGGTCGCCTGGGCGGACGTGGGAGGCCTCATCCTCGATCTGGACGACGGCGTCACCTTCGAGCAGGAAGTAGAACTCGTGCGTGTCGTGGTAGTGCGGTTCGGCCTGGGCACCGGCGCGGATCTCGAACACGTCGACGAACTCGAGGTACGAGCCTTCGGTCTGCTCCCGGAAGGAGAACTTCGGGAACAGCGAGTGAACCTTGACGGTCTCGTGCTCGAGGATCGGCTCGACGGTGGCTTCGGATCGGATGTCCACGTTTCTCCTGTGTTCGGGATGGGCCGGGCGCCGATCAGGCGCTGTGCGGGTCGGGACGATGAGGACCTCGGCGCCGCACGGCTCGGCGGCGCGCTCCATGGCGGGCGACGCGCCGTCGACGCCACGCGTCTATCGTTGGCCGTGCAACTCGGTCGGACGTCACCCGAACGCGGCGACGAGCCAGCTCGTCGTCCGTCAGCGAGGACCCGGGACGCGGACTTGAATCGGCGTCGACGACGAGTGCCCTCATGCCAGCTCGGCCCTCACGACCGCGGGATCGACGAAGTTGTTCTCCGGGCGTCCCTGCGGCCAGGTGAGGTTATGTGTCGGGGCCAGCACGGCCAGGACGTCCTCCAGGAGCTCCTCGTCGAGAGGCTCCAGGAGCCAGCGCACGAGATCGCGGAGGTTCTCCGCGTTGGCGGTGCCCACGAGCGTCGTCGGGATCCCGTCGTGCGAGGTGGCGTACTGCACCGCGAGGCGCTCGAGGCTCGCGCCGCGGTCCCGGCAAAGCGCGGCGGCCTCGCGGCACGCGTCGCGGAAGCGCGCCGGCGCCGGATGCCAGTCCGGCGCCCCGCGCTGCGTCAGGTGACCGGCAACCAGCGGCGATGCGTTGATCACGCCGATGGCCCCCGCCTCGAAGCGGGGGAGGTACGCCGCCAGCGCGTCGTCCGTCAGGGCGTAGTGCGAGTAGGACAGCACCACGTCGATCGGATGGGCGCTCGCGAGCCGGTCGAGCAGGGCGAGTGGGAGCCCGGTGACCCCGATGTAGCGAGCCTTGCCCTCGGCCTTGAGCGCCGCAAGCGCCGGAAGCGCCTCGGCAAGGACCTGCTCCAGATCGGCGAACTCAACGTCGTGGACGAGCGCGAGGTCGAGGTGCTCGACCCGGAGGCGGCGCAGGCTCTCCTCGACGCTCGCGCGCGTGCGCGCTGCCGAGTAGTCGCAATCGGCGATCTCGGGGCCGTATCGACCGACCTTGGTGGACAGCAGGAAGCGCTCTCGCGGTACGTCTCGCAGGAGCTCGCCGAGACGCCGCTCGGCCAGTCCGAGGCCGTAGAAGGGCGCCACGTCGATCAGGTTCACGCCGAGGTCGAGTGCCGCGCTGAGTGCCATGCCGCCCTCCGCGAGCGAGACGTCCCGGAACGTCTTGCCGAGCGGTGAGGCCCCGAACGCGAGTTGGGGCACCTCGAGGTCGGTGGCGCCGAGTCGTGCGTGACCGACTGGCTGCGGCTCGCGGCTCACTTGATGGTGCCGAGCTTGCGGCGGTCGGTCGTCAACGCCACCGCGACCAGGACCCCGATCCCGAACGCGACGTTCTGCAGCGCGGGGTCGAAGCCGAGGACCACCGTGCCGGCCGTGACCGTGGTGACGATGAGCCCGCCGACGAGGCTGCGTCCCAGTCCGCCGACCCCGCCGGAGACGGCGGTGCCGCCAACCACCACGGCCGCGACGGTGGGCAGAAGCAGGTTGTTGGCCAGGGTCGGCGATCCGAAGGACGTCTGAGCGGCGAGCAACACCGCCGCGAGCCCGGCGCACATCCCCGACGTCGCGAAGACGATGACTCGGACGCGCAACGCTCGGGTCCCCGACATCCGGGCGGCCGGTTCGGCCGCACCGAGGGCGTAGACGTCACGCCCGAGCGGGGTGTAGCGCATGACCGCGGCGAGCAGGACGAGCACGACCACGACGACGGTGACCGCGTTCGGGATGCCGGCGAACTCCAACCCGATCGTGTCGAGTAGGCCCGTGTTCTCCGTGATCGGGATCGCCGTCGCGTCGGACACCAGCAGTGCAAGGCCGGTGAAGATGCCCAGGCCCCCGAGGGTGACGATGAAAGACGGGATCTGCGTCACGCCGTGGACCCAACCCTGCAGTGCCCCGAGGCCGGTGGCAGCCAAAACGACGAGCAGGACACCGACCAGCGAACCCGTTCCTGGCAGCCACTTGGCCAGCAGCACTGAGCCGAAGGTGGTCAGCGCAGCTACGGAGAGATCGAAGCCGCCGATGAGGATGACCAAGGTGCTGCCGAACGCGAGCAGGAGGATCGGGCCCGCGGTGATCGCGGTCGCCTTGAGCGACTGCGTGCCCAGGAACGAGGGCTCCGCCAACGAGACGGCGAGGACGAGGACGACGAGGACAGCCAGCGGAATGAGTCCAGCGAGTTCGGTGCCAGCTCTGAGTCGGAGCCGACGCAGTGCCGATGGGAGTTGCGGCGCCGGGGGACTTGAGGTGGACGAGGAGGTGCTCATGTCGTGTATGCCTCCAGTCAGACCATCAGCCGGATGAGATCCTCGGACTCCGGCTTGTCGTTGACGCAGTCCTCGAAGCGGCCGGTGATCGTCCCGTCGCGCATGGCGATGACCTGGTCGCAGAGCCCGAGCGTCTCCTCCAGCGTGTCGGAGAGGAGGATGATCGCCAGGCCTCCCGCGGCCAGCTGCCGGACGAGGTCGTAGACGTCGCCCTTCGCGCCTAGGTCGAGGCCGCGCGTCGGGTGGTCGAGGATCAGCACCCGCAGGCGATCCGAGAGGAGCCACTTGCCCAGGACGACCTTCTGCTGGTTGCCGCCGCTGAGCTGGTCGATCCGCACACGCGGCGACGGCGCCTTGACCTTCAGCCGCGCCAGCCACTCGTCCACGACCGGCCGCTCGCGTCGGCGATCGATCCAAGGTCCACGTCGCAGCTGAGTGCCGGAGGCCGCGACCAGGTTCTCGTGCAGGTCGCGGCCCGCCAGCATGCCCTCGAGCTTGCGCTCCGCCGGTACGTATCCCATGCCGGCCTCGACCGCCTGCGACGGGGACCGGAAGCTCGCGCGGTGCCCGTCGAGCTCGATCGAGCCGGACGTCAGTGGTTCGGCGCCGAACAGGGCGCGCACCAGCTCTTCCCGGCCCGAGCCGCCCACGCCAGCCAGGCCGAGCACCGTCCCCGCCCGGAGGTCGAACGAGACGTCCGCGACGCGGTCCGCAGCCGACACGCCCCGGACGGAGAGCCGCAAGTCGTCGACGTTCGCGGCGGCTCGTGCCTCCTCGCGGTAGTAGTCCTCAGCACGGTCCTCGCCCACCATGAGGCGATAGAGCTCCTCCATGCCGGCCGCTCCCGCCGCCTCCTCCGCGACGCGCCGACCATCGCTCATGACGTAGACACGCTCGGAGACGGCGAGCACCTCCTCGATCCGATGCGAGACGAAGACGACCGAGGAGCGCTCACGAAGCCGCTGGATCTGCCGGAACAGGATCTCGATCTCGGCGCCGGAGAGCACCGAAGTCGGCTCGTCGAAGAGGATCACGAGCGGGACGTCGACCAGCTCCTCGAGCGCCAGCACCTTCGCCAGCTCGACCATCTGGCGCTGACCGAACGGCAGTTCGCCGACCACGGTGCCCGGATCGATGTCGGTCTCGATCTTACGCAGTTGGGCCCGCGCGGCTGTGCGGAGGGCGCCCCAGCGATACCAGCCGCGCCGGGTCGCGGGGTGGTCCTTGCCGAGGAAGATGTTCTCCGCCACCGTCAGGTTCGGGAGCAAGGACTGCTCTTGAAACACCATCCCAATCCCGAGCTGATTGGCGGCTGCCACCGACCGCGGTCGGATGACCTCGCCGCGCAGGCGGATCTCACCGGCGTCGGCCGACTGGACGCCGGCGAGGATCTTGAGCAGGGAGGACTTGCCTGAGCCGTTCTGGCCGATGAGCCCGACGACCTCCTCGCGGCGAACCTCGACGCTGACGTCGTCGAGCGCCACCACCCCGGGGAACCGCTTGGTGAGCCCGCTGACCTGCAGGACAGGTGCACTCACTTGATCACCCGCATCCGCGAACGTGCGTGCCACGTGGTCAGGACGACCGCGACGATGATGATCGCTCCCTGCACCGCCTGCTGGACGTAGGCGTCGACTCCGACGAGGACCATCCCGTTGCTCAGCACGCCGAGGATGAGCACTCCGACCAGGCTGTGGAGGATCCCGCCGCGTCCTCCACTGAGCAGGGTGCCCCCGATGACGATCGCCGAGATGGTCGGGAACAGCAGCCCTTCGCCCGCCTCGACGCTGCCGACCCCCAGCCGCGTGGTCGCCATCACCCCGGCCAGGCCGGCCATCAGGCCGGCGAACCCGAACGCGGCGACCTTCACGCGGTCGAGCGGCAGCCCGGAGAGCCGCGCCGTGTCCTCCCCGCCGCCGATGGCAAAGCAGTACCGGCCGAACTTCGTGTAGCGCTGCAGGAGGTAGGCGACGAGGACACAGGCGAGAGCGACGAAGACCAGTCGGCTGACCCCGAGCAGCGTGTCGAGCGACCACGCCCGCAGGGAACCGTCGGAGATGCGCGGTTGGCGGGCGGGGAACAGCAAAGCAGCGATACCGAGCCCGACGAACCACGTGCCGACCGTCACCAGCAGGGACGGCAGCCGCAGCTTCGTGTAGAGCAGGCCGTTGACGAGCCCGAACAACAGCCCGAGACCCACCCCGATCAGCACGGCCAGGTACCCGAGGTCGCTGCCGTTGACGTCGTTGGCGATCAGCAGCGCGGAGACCACGCTGGTGACAGCCATGGCGCCCTCGAGCGACAGGTCGATCGAGCCCATGATCACGATGAACGTGAGGCCACAGACCAGAACGATCGGGATCGCGCTCTGGTTGGCGATCGTCTGGAGGTTGTCGACCGTCAGGAAGCGCGGGCTGGCGACCGCGAAGATGACGCACAGCGCGGCGAGGATGAGAAGCGGACCCCAGGTCCGCAGCCGGCGCAGGCCGGGGGTCAGCGACCGCACCCGGTCGCCGGCTCCCCGCCGCTGCCGCGTCCTGCCTTCCGCGGCGACGGTGGCGGTGGCGGCGTTAGGGACAGAGTTCGGGCTCACACTCACGCGCCTCCGTAGCGAATCGGTCCCGCGGACTGCGCCCAGAAGTTCTTCTTGAGACTCTCGTAGCTGTACTGAGCCGGATCGAATTTCCGCGCGAGGAACTCGTCGACGTTCTTCGCGGTCACGATCTGCTGCTTGAGGTAGAACTCGCGCTTGTCGTTCGGAAGGTCGGCGGGCTTGACGTCACCCCGCGCGGCGGCGTAGGCCAGCGCCGCGGTGACCGCGCCCTGGATCGCCGGATCGACGAACATGGTCGAGACCATCTCGCCCTTCTTGACCGCGTTGAGCGCGTCCTTGCCACCGTCCGAGCCCGTGACGGGGACCTCACCGGCCAGCCCCTCGGCGCGCAGGGCCTCGATGGCGCCGAGGCCCATCGCGTCGTTCTGAGCGAAGATCCCGTCGATCTCATCGCCGTACTTCGCCAGCCAGGTCTCGGTGAGCTGCTGCCCCTTGTTCGGATCCCAGCTGCCGACTTGCTCATCGAGCAATCTGACGTTCGGATGCTCCTTGAGCGCCTTCGTCATCCCGGCTCGCCGGCCGCTGGCCGGAGGGTTGTCCGGGACGCCGCGCAGCGCGACGATGTTGCCGCGGCCGCCCATCTCCTCGATGAGCGCCTTGGTGTTGCGGTAGCCCGAGTCGACACCGTCAAAGGTCGTGTGCGCGACCCAGTTGTCCTCGCCTTCCCAGGGGTGGTCCCCGTCCGTCTTGTTCCAGACGGTCACGACGGAGGCGCCGCCCTTGGTGGCGCTCTTGACGATCGCCTTGGTGTAGGCGGTCGAGGCCGGGTCGATCGTGACGGCGCAGCGCTCGCAACCGCGGGAGAAGAGCGCGCCAAACTGCTCGAGGTGCTTCTGGCCCTCGAACTCGCTCGCGAGCGCCTGGTACGGCGCTCGTTCTGAATCGGCGACCGCCCGGGATCCCTCGGTGAAGGAGGCCCAGTACTCGGCAGAAGCCGATCCAATGCCAGCGTAGAGCCTGATGTCCTTGGTCGCCGTCGCCCCGGAGCCCGCACTTGTGCCTGCCGGTTCAGACCCACAGCCGGCCGCCCCAAGACCGAGACACGCCGCCGTGAGGACCTCTACCGCGACCCTTACCGACCCCGTCACACCGGGACCCTTGCTCCACTTGCGACTGAACATGACCCTCCTCCCCATGGTTCCTGCTCCTCGGCAACCGTGCGGCGCCGCTCATTCGTCCCTTCGGACGCCGTCTGCGGCCGGGCTCAGCGGCTGGCGTTGACCCGACTGCCGCGCCCGAAGCGACTGAGCGCATGGTCGGATACTGTATGTAGATTGCTGCACTGTCGTCAAGAGGACCCTTTCCCAGGCGCGGAACTTGACGACTTCGACTAGGCTGTGTACATCTATCCTGTCTGCGTCCAGTACTCGACAGGAGCGAATGGAAGGTGCGAACGATGTCGCGCCTCCGAGTCCGATTGGAAAGGAAGCGCTATGCGGTTGGTGACCTACGGGCCGGCGTTTGCCCGGCGGCCTGGCTTAGTCGTGGACAACGGGGTCCTCGACACCGCAGCGGTGGCCGCGAGTGGAGGCCTCGGATCTCCCGAGGACACCCGCTGGTCATCGAATCGGACCGTGCTGCAGGGCGGACCCCGACTTCTCGAGGACATCCGGCAGGCGGCCGAACGGTATTCCGGTGAACCAGTCGCGACCTTCGCGGATGTATCGCTGGGCCCACCGGTCACGGACCCCGACAAGATCATCTGCCTGGGACTCAACTATCGAGACCACGCCGAAGAGTCTGGGCTTGACCTCCCGAAGGCACCGATGCTGTTCGCCAAGTTCCGCAATTCGCTCGCCGGCCCGCACGACCCGATCGTGCTTCCGCCGGTGGGAGAGAAGATCGACTACGAAGCGGAGCTCGCCGTCGTCATCGGCAGCCGATGCAAGGACGTGGAGGAGCCAGACGCCCTGGCCTATGTCGCCGGAGCGATGGTCCTCAACGACGTCACAGCGCGCGACGTTCAGCACCAGACCAGCCAGTGGACGGCCGGCAAGGCCATCGACACGTTCGCTCCGTGCGGGCCGTCGCTCGTCCTGCTCGACGAGCTCGGCGATCTGCAGGACCTCGACATCTCGGCCCGGGTCAACGACCGGCTGGTGCAGGACTCGAATACGAGCCAGATGATCTTCTCCGTCGCCGAGACGGTGGCCTTCCTGTCGCGGCTCATGACCCTCGAGCCCGGCGACATCATCGCGACGGGTACCCCTGCCGGCGTCGGGATCAGCCGGGATCCCCAGGTGCTCCTCCGCGAAGGCGACACAGTGGGCATCGCCGTCGGGGGCATCGGATCCATCTCCAACACCGTTGTCGCCGGTCCCGTCCGGCACACGGCCCTGGCCGCCGATCGAGAGATCGTGCGATGACGTGGCCGCGGGCGACGCGCGTCGGCCACGTCGGCTTGCAGGTCCCCGACCTGCAGCGCTCGGTCACCTTCGCGCAGGACATTCTCGGTCTGCGTCTGGTCGAGCGTCGGGGCTCGACCGCGTACCTGACCTGCAACGCGCGCCATCACGAGCTGGTGCTCGTCGAGGGCGATCAGGCCGGCCTCGACCATCTCGCCTTCGAGGTGGCCGACGCATCGGTGCTCGCGCAGTACCGCGAGCTGCTCCCCGAGGCGGGCTTCGAGCTCGTTCAGCGTGAGGTCGAAATCGGGGTCGAAGATGCCCTGAGCTTCACCGCGCCCGGCGGCTTTGTCGTAGAGCTGTTCTGCGGCATGGCCCAGAACCAGCCCGTTCACTACGACACCATCGGCGCCCGTCCTGTGAAGTTCGAGCACATGACCATCAAGGCATCCGACAAGCCAGCGATGGAGGCGTTCCTGATCGACGTCCTCGGCCTCCGAGTCTCCGACCGCGCCGAGGACGCCATCAGCTGGCTGCGCGTCAGCAGCGAGCACCACGGCGTCAGCGTCGTCGCCGCCGATGAGGACGCTCTGAACCACTACGCCTTCCAGGTGGACGGGTGGGCGAGCATCGGGCGCACAGGCGACCACCTGATGCACCATGGACGCGGGTTCCTCTGGGGACCCGGGCACCACGGGATCGGCGACAACTACTTCTGCTACTTCCTCGATGACGACGGCGCGATCGTCGAGTACTCCGCAAACATCCTCCATGTGGAGGACGAAGCCCGCTACGAGCCACGTGTCTGGCCGGACGAACCGCTGACGGTCAACCGCTGGGGCAACCCGCCACCGCCAGCGCAGTTCGTCGACGGCGCGCATCCGCTCGTGGTGCCCGTCGACCAAGGCGTCGTCCCATGACCGAGTTGGCACGGCCGCTCGCGCTGGCGGCGGACGGACAGAGCGTCGAGGCGATCCACGATCACCTCCGGGACGCGATCGTGCGCGGCGGGTTGAGCCCGGGCTCGACGATGTCCCAGGTCCAGCTCGCCGCCCAGCTCGGCGTAAGCCGGACGCCGCTGCGAGAGGCGCTGCGGATGCTTCAACGCGAGGGGCTCGTCGACGCGGAGTTCAACCGGCGAGTTCGCGTGGCTGGGTTCTCGATGCCCGACCTCGAAGAGCTCTACTGCGCTCGCCTGGTGCTGGAAGACACTGCCGTGCGGCTCACCGTCCCTCGGATCACCCAGGAGGAGGTCGCGCAACTCGAGGGCAACATCGCGCAGATGGCGCACTTCGCTGACCTAAAGGACTACGAGCGATGGGAGGTCCCCCACCGAGCCTTCCACCGCGGCGTCGCGGGAGGGTCGGGGGAGCGCTTCAGCCGCATGCTCAACCAGCTCTCCGACCATGCTGAACGCTACCGCCGGCTCCACACCGTGGAAGCGAGCGGCGCATGGACGCGTGGAGTGGTCGAGCATCGAGCCATCCTCGACGCCATCAAGCGAGGCGACGGCGATGCAGCCGCGCGGGGCCTGGTGATGCACCTCGGCCAGACGCCGTTCAGCGTCATCGAACTCGTCGACGCGACCTATCAACCGGACCGGCTGCGTGAGGTACTGAACGAGCTGATCGGGCAGTCCGACCCAGCGGAGTTCCGCTGGTGACCGTCGCCAACACGCCGGCAGCGGCTCGGTCGATGCGCCTCGACGGCCGCAGGGCCTTGGTGACGGGAGCTGCGGGCGGGATCGGCCGCGGAGTCGCGCTGGCCCTCGCAGAGGCAGGCGCTGACCTCGCTCTCATCGACATATCCCCTGAAGGACTCGACGAAGCCGCCTCCACGATCGCCGCCACCGGGCGCGTTGTGCGCACGAAGGTCGCGGACGTCACCGGCGGCTACACCGCGCAGTAAGGGTCGGCGATGACGATGAAGGCGCTCGTCCTGGATGCCGATTGGGAGCCGCGACCGGGTTACCTGCCGTCCGAACATGAGCGCTCCGAGCGCCGCGCTCGCGAGGGGAGTGCGATCTGGCGCAACCCACGCCTGTCGGTCGGCGAGCGCCCAACGCCGGACCTGTCCGGCCCGCAGGACGTGCTCGTGGCACCGCGTGCGTGCGGGGTCTGTGGATCAGACGTGCACATGGTGCAGACGGACGACGAGGGCTGGATGCTGCTGCCCTATCACGTGAAGCTGCCGATCGCGATCGGCCACGAGTTCGCTGGTGAGGTGGTGGCGGTGGGCGGCGCGGTCGAATCGGTGCGTATCGGCGACGCGGTGGCCGTGGAGGCGATGCACTACTGCGGGAGCTGCCGCGCTTGCCAGCGGGGCATGTTCAATCACTGTGTCGCCGGTCAAGATGACGGCTTCGATCGCGATGGCGGCGCCGCCGAGCTCGTGCGCACGACCGCGGCTCACTGCTGGTCGCTCAACGAGATCCGGGAGCGCTTCGGTGATCAGCGGGCCTACGAGATCGGTGCACTGATGGAGCCGACCAGCGTCGCCTACAACGGCATGTTCGTCCGGGCGGGCGGTTTCCGGCCCGGGGAGCCGGTCGTCGTGTTCGGCTGCGGCCCGATCGGGCTGGCCGCCGTCGCCCTTGCTCGAGCCGCCGGCGCGTCCCGGATCCTCGCCCTCGACCCATCCCCGCAGCGGCTCGAGCTGGCGATCCGCGTCGGTGCCGACGCCGCGTGCGACGCCCGGGATCTCGCCGCAGCGGGCGCGGATGCCGCCACAGAGCTTCGGGCACTCACCGGCGGGCCACTGGCCGCCATGGCGGTCGAAGCCAGCGGGGCGGGCACCGCGGTGATGCCCCAGCTCAGTCGTTGTCTGGACTACGGAGCGAAGGTGGTGCTGCTCGGGGTCGAGTCCGGCACCGTGCCGATGCGCACCTTCGACTACCAGATGACCGCCGCGCAGATCTTCGGCAGCATGGGACACCTCTGCGGGGGCTTCGGCAGCTCGATCGCCCTGCACGCGGCCGGCCGGATGGACCTGTCGCCAATCGTCACTCGGCGGTTCGAGCTCGAACGCGGCGTCGAGGCGATCGAGCGGACCGCCCAGCGCGACGACGCGAAGGTCTTGATCCTGCCCGGCGCCTGACCGTTTCGGCGGTCAGTTGGCCGGGGCGACCAGGCCGATGGAACGCAGGTAGGCCAGATTCGCGCGCGCGTTAGCCGCTGCGCTCGCGCGGAGCGTCGGGTCGAGGTCCTGCTCGACGGTCAGACGGCCCGAGAAGTGGGTCTCGATCAGAGCGTCGCGTAGTTCCTCGAAGTCGGTCACGCCCCGCTCAAGCGGGCAGAACACGTCCTGGCTGACGGCCTCCTCGAAGCCGATCCCCTCCGCGATCACACGACTTCGGATGGCGGCGTCGACGTCTTTGAGATGGATGTAGGCGCACCGATCCGCGTACCGCCGATAGGTCGCGATCGGGTCAAGTCCTGCGTAGGCCAGGTGCCCAAGATCGGCGCACAGTCCGACCAGCCCCGGATCGACGGCGGCGAGGACCGCCTCGATCTCGTCGCCGTGCTCGACGAAGGTCCCGGCGTGCGGGTGCAGGAGCGTGCCCAGACCGTGCTCGTCGCGCACGAGCCGAGCGACTTGTTCCAGCCCCTCGACCAGCCGCCGAAGGTCCCTCGGCGCCAAACGACGAGCGAGCTCCGCGTCTCCGGCGGTCGCCGTACGCTCCGGCTCGAGCGCCGGGACGACGATCACGTGCGAGCCGCCGGCGCCGCCCAGCACGGCGGCCGTGCGCCGGGCCACGTCCAGATCCTCCTCCCGGCGGTCCGGCCGCCACAGCCAGGCGAACATGAAGCCGCCGGCCATGCCGAGTCCCCGACGAGAGAGCTCCCTGGCCAACCGCTGCGGATCCTCGGGCAGGTATCCCACTGGCCCGGCTTCGATGAGCGGGTAACCCGCTTCGACGGCCTCGTCGAGGAACGTCTGCCACGGTGGATTCTCGGGTGCGTCGGCGAAGTCGACACCCCACATGCACGGTGACGCCGCCACCTCTATGTCGAGCGCCGGACTCACGCGCCCGGTGCCTCCACGGCGCGGCGCTGCTCCGCACGCTCTCGGCGGGACCAGTTGAGCCCTTCGACCGGCGCGGGCTCCGCCTTGACCGAAGCAAGAAGCGCCTCATCGAGCGGCGCCCGCCGCCACCCGATCGTGCGGCGCAGGGCTCGGGGTCGGCGTGCCAACCGGCGTGGTGGCCGGACGCGGGTAGTTGACGGCGTCCTGGTGCGCCAGTCGTTCCTGGAGGCACCTCGGATGTGGCGGAGTTCGATGGCCCCCTGCCGCGCTCGACGAAGTGCTTCGGCGCGGGATGCCCGGACGGGGAGACGCCCGAGTGAGAGCACCGGTACATCCCAAACGAGACACCCCACTTGCACAACTTTAGCATACAGGAACTAAACCTGTGGACAGTATTAGGGGCTGATTCCGTCCGACGCCCCGTCCGCTCCATCGCGCTCGCGCCTCCCCAGGGCAGTAAGCGCCAGACTGGATCGCCCAGCTGCGTTCTGGTCCTCAAGCCCCGCCTCGTCATACTGAGCGGCGTCCGAGCTCCTCGCGGCGATGGAGCCAGTTGACGAGCCGGAGAGGTGATCGTGTCGCATCAACCTGAGGTGCTCGAGGCCCTGCACCGCTTCTACTCGGCAGAGGTCCGCTATCTGTCTTCCGGCAGCGACGGCGACTTTGGGCCGATCGCGGACACCTTGGACCCCGAGGTCGTGATGCATCAGGCCGACTCGCTGCCCTACGGCGGAGAATGGCGAGGACACGACGGCTTCGAGCGCTGGATGCGCGAGATGCGCGAGTGGTGGGAAAGCCTCGAACTCACCGACCAGGAGTTCGTCGTCCACGGCCGCCTCGTCATCGTCCTCTCGACGGTGGTGGCTACGGCTCGTCGCACCGGGCGCGCTTACACCTATCCGCTCGCTCAGGTGATCGAGACTCGTGAGGGACGCATACTGTCCATCCGCCCGTTCTACTGGGACACGGCGGCGACCGTCGATGTACTCACCGCGGCGGCTCCTGAAGGCGCAGCAAGGGCGGTCGGACCGCATCGGAGTCCGTGACGGCGTGGCAGATGAACAACAAGCCGTCGAACCGGACTGACGCTGGCTCGCCGCGAGAGAGCTCGCGACGATCCGTGCGAGATCCGTGCCGAACCTCTCATCATCTGGCCGGCACGGACGCGGTCCCGACCGGCGGCCGACCGCAAGGCCGTCGGCCCGCATCCGCAGGGCGAAGGCCGTCGCCCGAGTCGCTCGATCGCCACCTGCCCGAGCGACGCTACGGCGCGGCCCGCGATCCGGCGCTCGCCGATTACCTCGTCTTCTTCGAGGCCGTTGCGCCGGGATGTTCGGCCCGCCCGGTGAGTGGGGTGGTCAACTTCCGGACGTTAGGCGACGATCGAGTGGCAGTACTCCCACCCGACCCGCCGCGAACGCCGGGTGCGGTCGCCGATGGCCTGGTGGCCAGGCTCGGTGAGATTCCCGAACCTTCTTTGACGTCCATGTGCAGCAACCGACCTGGGCACGGCCACTCAGAGCGGACGACCGCCGGGCGCTCAGGCACCAGGCGGCGCGAGACACCCGCCCGCCGGAGTACCTGATGGACCTTGGAGTGCGGCCGGGTGACCTCCGGCTCGTCGGCGAGCCAGCGGGGGCTCCACCCGGTCCGCTCGCGCAACTCGCAGATCCGGGCGGCCTCCTCGGCCGGGACCTGCGCCGGGGAGCAGCGGGACGGCTCGGACGGTTCGGAGGCAGGCCAGCGACCCACGATCCTCGACGCCGGCCCCACGCCAGCGGTCGACCCACCGGCAGACGGTCGCGCGCGAGACGTTCGCCCCGGCCGCGGCCTGGGCGAACGTCTCGCCATCCTCAACCACGCGACGCACGAACTCCACCGCCCAAGCGGGGTGTGACGAGCCTCATGGTGTGCCACTTCCGGGCCTCCTCGAGGACGTGAGCTTCGACACCCACACCCTCTCGGCATGCCCGGACCTACTCACCGCGCGTTCAGAACGTCCCTGGGCACGTCAGCTAAGGCCGGCTGGAATCAGTCGGCGGCCAGGAGCGCACCGGGACGGGACCCACTCACGATCAAGCAAGCGTGGTCAGGCGACGGCGAGTAGGTCCCAAAGCTGCATGACGTGATCGACCGCCGCATGCAGCTCGCCGCGCGTGACGCCGTCACGCGCCTGAACGGAGATACCGAGCAGGAAGCCGTTGTACATGGAGGCGAGCGCCACCGGTTCGGTGCTCGGGGGCAGCTCGCCGCTGGCAACCGCGCGCCGCACGCAGTCCACCAGGTTGTCCCGAACTGTCCCCCGGCGCTGGGTGAGCAGGGCGCAGACCTGTTCGTTCGCCTGCGAGCAGGTGACCCCGCACACCACGGTGAGGCAGCCGCGGGGGTGAGAGGCGTCGGTCTGCATGTCGATTGACGCCCGCAGGGTCCGCTCGACGACCGTACGTGGCTCGAGCCCGGGTTCGGCAAGGTCGTCGGTCACACGGCCGAAGGTCGAGCAGTACCGCTCGAGGACGGCGACGAACAGCTCGCTCTTGGAGGAGAAGGTCGCGTAGAAGCTGGCCGAGGAGATGCCCATGGCCGCGCGCAACTGAGCCAGCGTTGTGGCATCGAAGCCCCGCTCCCAGAAGAGACCGACGGCAGCGTCGAGCGCCTGCTCCGGATCGAACTCACGGGGTCTTCCGGTACGGACCATGCGTCTCCCTGTCGCCGTCTTCCGGCCTAAATGTTCCATAAGTGCTTGCAACCCTCACCGAAATCACTTTACTTGTGGAGCGGCCAGCCCAGAACTCCGTCCGCAGGGACGGCACCCGCTTGCCACCGACCGCGAAGCGCCGCCGGCTCATCGCGTCATCACCACTCAAGTCCAGAAGGGACTCGCCATGCCAAGATCGACCCGCTCGACCCTCCGAAGGTCAGGACCCCGGGTGACGATCCTCGTCGTTGCTCTGAGCGCGCTCGCGCTCGTCGGCGTAAGCCCCGCCGCCGCCAGCGAGAACGCCGCAGCCCGCGCCGGCCAGAGTTCCGCCGCTCCCAAGCCCCCCATCGGCTTCTCTTCTCGGTTCGCTGACGTCAACGGCATCCGCATGCACTACGTCCGCGGCGGCAAGGGTGACCCAGTCGTCCTGCTGCACGGGTTCCCGCAATCCTGGTACGAGTGGAAGGACATGCTCAAGCCACTGGCCGAGCGCCACACCGTGATCGCCGTGGACCTCCGGGGGACGGGCCAGACCAGCGCGCCGCGCACCGGCTACGACAAGCGGACGATGGCGGACGACGTCTACGATCTGCTCCGTGGCCTGGATCTGGAGCGGGGGGTGCGGATCGTCGGCCACGACATCGGCCTGCAGGTGGCCTACGCCTACGCCTCAGCACATCGCGCGGAGGTGCGGCAGATGGCGGTCCTCGAGGCGCCGATCCCGGACGAAGGCCAGTACAGGTTTCCGGCGCTCGCTCCGAGTGGCCCCTCGCAGTGGCACTTCGGCGCCTTTCAGGAGAAGTGGTTCGAGCGCATGGTCCTCGGCAACCAGGAGCTGTTCGTACGTTCGTTCATCAGCGAGTTCCTCCAGCAGCGCCAGGCGTTCAGCCGGGATGACTTCCGCCTCTACGCCAGGTACCTGGATCGGGCGCACCTGAGGGGTTGGTTTGAGATTTACCGTGCCTGGCGTCGCGACGCCCGGGTAAACGAACGCCTGCGCGAGCGCAAGCTCGAGATGCCTGTGCTGGCCATCGGCGGCGAGAGCGGGCTCGGCCAGGCCGTCCTCGATCAGTGGCCCCGCTACGCCACCAACGTGCAGGGCGCCATCATCGAGGACTCCGGACACTGGATCCCCGAGGAGCGACCGGAGCAGCTCACCCGCCGCATCCTGAGCTTCTTCGCCCAGCCCTGTAGCTAACCATCGCCAGAGCATCCGGGTCCCCTCGGGGCCCGGATGCGTCTCAGTCCGATCAGCGACCACCGCTTCTGCCGTGGCCTCCGCTTGACTCCGACGTCTCACTGGGTCGCAAGCTCACGAAGCAAATCGCGGAGCGACTGCGGCGAGCAGCCCAGCTCGGCGGCGAGCTGCGGAACCGGCCGGCCACTCGACCTGAGCAGCCGACGGACTCCCGGCGGAACTTCACCGAATACGGCGCGATCTTGGGCACTACACACATCCTCTCCGACCGACCAGACCGGCCAGTCGGCAGGTGTCCACGAACCGGGGGAACTCCACTCAACCGAACTGAGGAACGCCGTCTCAGGCGGAGCCCGCTGCCCATCTGAGCTCTGCGTGGGGACAACGAGACATACTCGCGCGAGGTCCGGAAGCGGAGTACGCGGCGACCCGCTCGTTCCGTGACATACCGATCGCCGCCAGGCGTACCGGCAATCCCCTTGCGCTCCGGAGGAACCGAACTCGTCGGGCCTCGCCGCGCGCAAGCCACGGTCGGTCGGTACCACCGTTCCGATCGCCCTGCCACGCCCGTGGCTGTCGATAGCCGCAACTCCGAACTGGCCCGGCCCCCAGCCCGGAAGATTCGGGCAGCGCTCAGAGCGACTGGCTTTACTCGGGCAACCCAGTGCCGATCGTGACGTTCCCGGCGGGGGCCTCCCATGTTTCCCGCCCGTCGGTGATTGAGGCACGTCGAGGTCCCCGTCGCTGGTCCGCCAGCACGCCGGTCATTCCGTCTGGCCGAAGGGGACACCGTCGAAGTCCGAGGTCCCCGGGATCCCGAACGCGAGGTGGCTCATGTCGGTGCCCGGCGCCGCACCGTGCCAATGCCGCTCGCCCGCTGGGACCAGGACGAAGTCCCCAACGCCGACGGAGAGCTCGACCGCGTCGGTGACGACAAGGCCGCTCCCCTCGGTGATGTACAGCGCCTGATCGAAGCTGTGGGTGTGCATGAGGTTCCGGCCGCCGGCCTCGAAGCGCACGAGCAGGACGCGGAGCTCGGCGCTGAGGCTCCCGTCGACGAGCGTGCGCGGGCGGGCGATGCCCTCCACGAACGACTCGAGCGGCGGGGCGTCGATGGCAGAAGCGGGGATGTGCAGCATGGGGCTCCTTGGTCTCGGCTTCGCCGTCACAGGTCGACCCTTACCCCAGCGCGACCTTCGCGTCCTCGGACCTGTTCTCCGGCGTCAACGCCGCTGGCCAACCGCTGCAGCGCGCCACCAACGCCGATGGAGCCAGCCGACGCGAGCGGGTGCTCGTGTTCAACGCGCACCGATGATCGCGATCGACCGCGAGATCTCGACGAATCGCGCGACGACGGGGGAGCTATCCGACTTACGCCGGGCGATCATCGTGCGCTGCACGGGCGTCGGCTCGTCGAGCGGCGCGTACGACACGCCGAGCCGACCGATCGTCTGCACGGATGCCGGGAGCAGCGCGACGCCCAAACCGGCGGCGACGAGGCCGAGGGTCGCGTCGATGCTGGCCACGTGTTGCACGGCCCGGGGCGAGAAGCCGGCGTCGACGCAGGCGGAGACGAGCTCGTCGTACCAGGCCGGCGCGAGGCGGCGCGGGAACATCACAAAGCCGCGATCGGCAAGCGCTGACAGGGGCACGGTCCCTGCGGAGGCCAGAGGGTCGTCCTCCCGGACGGCGACGACGACCGGATCCTCTTGGATCTCGTCGAGCTGGAGCAGCTCGGACTCGATCGCCGGCCTCTGTCCGAACCCGACGTCGATGCGCTCGGCGAGCAGCGCCTGCTGCTGCTGACCGGACCACAGCTCGTGAAGCTCAACCTCCACTTCCGGGCAATGCGAGCGGAACGCGCTGACGATGTGAGGGAAGACGCCATTGGGCGCCGCCGCGGCGAACCCGACCCGGATGGTCCCGAGCTCCCCACGCTCGGCACGCTGAGCGGCGTTGAACGCGATCCGCGCCTGCTCGATGGTGCGCTCGGCCTCTACGAGGAAGGTGCGCCCGACATCGGTGAGGAGCACGCCGCGCGCGGTCCGATCCACCAGTCGAACCGACAACGAGCGCTCGAGCTGCTGGATCTGCTTGGTGAGCGCCGGCTGAGCGAGATGCAGTCGGGACGCAGCCCGGCCGAAGTGCAGCTCCTCCGCTAGCGTCACGAACGCACGCAGATGCCGAAACTCGATTCGCTGCTCGCGCAGCAGGTCATCCACGGCATGATCATGACGGGTCGAATCGGCCTGGGAGCCATGCCGAGTCGCAATCCGTCGCCGTGTCCATAACGATTGGACCGGTTGTCGAACCTTGCCTAGCGTGCCGTCGATGCTCCTGCTCCGGGGACTGAGCCGCGAGGCACCGCCTGACCAGAGTCATCCGCCGCTCACCGACGCCGAGCTCACCATGACCGGTGGCGAGTGGGCGCACATCGTCGCGCCGGCGGTCTCCGGGAAGTCAACGCTCCTCGAGATGATCGCCGGTGTCCTGCTCCCGGCGAGCGGGACGATCGAGCTCGGGGGTCGGCTGGTCGGTGGGCCTGGCGACGACCGCGGGCTGATGGCGTGGCAGCCTCACCTGTTCTCGTGGATGACCGGCGTGCGCAACGTTGCGTTCGCGTCGCGCTCCACCGACCCCGCGCTAGCCCCGGACCATCTCCTCGAGCTGCTTGGCATTGATCGTGCGGCGGACCGGCTCCCCGCGACAATGAGCCCGCGGGAACGTTGGGGCGTTGCACTCGCCCGGGCGCTCGCCGACGCACCCAAGCTCCTTCTGCTCGACGACCCATGGCGCCGAGAAGGGGCCAGCCCCGACGATCTCTGGCTCGCGGCGATCGAGGATGCCCGGCGCCGTGGCACGATGGTGCTCTCCGCGGGGCGCGCACCGATCGCCCAAGCGGACCGGACACTGGCGCTCGACGGCGGCCGGCTCCGGTCGAGAAAGCTCGCGTCCGCGCGTCCGGGATGAAGCGCGGCGACCAGCGCCTCGCCCACCGATGACGTTCACCTCCGAACCTTCCTCCGCCCGAGCTGCGCGACTCGCAGAGCTGCAGCGCTGCGTTCCGCCCGGGCGCGCGCTGCTGGCCGTCGACCAGGCCAACGTTCGCTTCGCGTCCGGCGTGAGCTCGATGGCAGAGACGATCTACCGGGACACGCCTTGCTGGGCGGTGATCACCGACGAGGCGATGCGTGTGCTCGTCGCCGGGATGGAGGCGCCGTCGCTGGCCGGACTCGACGGGGTCGAGCCCTACGGGCGGTTTGTCATCCACGAGTCCGGTGTCGCCGACGCGCGGCTGGCTCGCGATCGCTCACGGCCCGAGGTCCTCGCCGGAGTTCTCGGCGAGCTCGGCGTTGACGCTGCGGTGACCGCCGACCCCGCACTCACGGCCGCCGACGCGCTGGCGCTCGACTCCGCCGGCATACGCGTCACCGTGGACGGCACGTCGTTCGACCGCGCCCGTGCGCGCAAGGATCCCGACGCCGTCGCCGCGCTCACCCGTGCCAACGTCTTGGCCGAGACGGCGATCCTTGACGCGTTCGTCGCCGCGCGCGCTGGTGACACCGAACGCGACGTCGCCCGCCGGATCGTGTCGTCCATCGTTGCCGGCGGCGGCTGGCCAACCCTCCACGTGGTCGGCTTCGGCGCCCGTAGCGCCCTGCCTGAGGCATGGCCGTCCCATCGCGCGCTCGCCACGGGCGACATCGTCCGCGTAGACATCGGCTGCATGATCGACGGCTGGCACGCGGACATCAGCCGGACGGCCGTTTACGGCAGTGCCCCTTGGGCAGAGCGCGCCTACGCTGCCGTCCTCGCCGGTGAGCGCGCCGCCATCCATGCCGCCGCGCCCGGCGTCCCTGTCGCGGATCTCTTCGCCGCCGCCGTCGACGCCACTCGCGCTGCCGGGCTTCCGGAGTTCAGCCGCACTCACTGCGGACACGGGATCGGTCTCAGCGTGTACGAGGGGTTCCTCGTCAGCCCCACCGACCCGACCGTCCTGCAACCGGGTCACGTGCTCTGCGTCGAGACGCCGCACTACGACTTGCATCGCGGCGGCGTGCAGATCGAGGAGGCGATCGTGATCACCGACGACGGCGCACGGCGACTAGGACACGCCAGCTCGGAGCTGCTGCGCATCGGCGCCGGCTAGCGGACGGTGAGAGCCGCCGCCCCGGCGAGGAGGCCGTCCAGCGACGACTCCACGGGGTCGAGCGCGTCCTGATCGCGCTCGAAGAGCTGATCCTTCAATCCGGTGGAGGTCAGGACCAACACGACCTCCTCGTCCTCTTGCATGATTCCGTCAGCGGCGGCGACGTCGACGGCGGCGAGTCCGGCTGCGGTCGACAGCTCCACGAAGATGCCCTGACGGCTGAGCTCGTCGCGCGCGTCGTGCGCGGCCGCATTGTCCACCACTACGGCCGCCCCGCTCGTTTCGCGGATGGCGACCTCGGCCTGGACCGTGCCCTGCGGGCAGGCGATCGACAAGGCCTCGGGCGCGACCACCGGAGTGGTCACCGGCGGTGTGTCGCCCTCGAGCGCGTCGGGCAGAGACGAGGCCGTGACGGCCGCCAACACCCTCGGTGGGCGCTCGACGATGCCAAGCGCCGCCAGTTCCAGAAGGCCCTTCGCCACGCCGGTAAGCCCGTCCCCGTACCCGACTGGAACGACGATCCAATCCGGGAGCGGGCCTTGCGCCGCCAGCTCGTAGGCGATCATCTTGTAGCCCTCGACAGCGTGCGGCGGGGAGCCGATTGGCGGCACGTGGAAGTTGCCTGCCGGGTACCAGCCGAGCTCGCGGACGGCGTCGTCCATCACTTGCCAGCGGTCCTCTACGGTCGGCACCGGCACGAGGTGTCCGCCCACACCCAGGACGAGTGCGCGCATGGGCGGCGCGATCGTCGGCGTGCAAAGCACGACGCTGGACAGGCCCTGCGCCGCGCAAGCCGCGGCCACCGCCGCGCCGTGATTGCCCGAGGAAGCGACCACGACGACCTCCGCGTTGCGTCCTGCGGCGTCGGCGGCGGCGACCCGCGCCAAGCGGTCCTTGTAGGACCAGGTCGGGCCAAAGCGCTCGTCCTTGAGGCGCACCCGCGGCCCGCTCACGTCCCGATGCAGCAGCCGCACGGGTGACGGCGCCTCCGACGGGAGAGCGACCGGGAGCAGCGCCCCAGCGAGCAGGGACGCCAGCGGCGCCTCGCGGTCGACCGCGGATAGATCGTGGACCACGGTGCCGTTGACGTGCCACCCCTCCCGCAGGCAGACAGGGCAAGGCCTGTGCGGGTCGTCGAGCGGATGGGCGGAGCGCACGCAGACGACGTCGGTCGCCGCGGAGGTTGCGAGCAGGGGCACAGCGTGGACGCTAGGCCCGGCGCCCCTCATCGTCCAATATGCGCGAGGTCACCGCACGATTCCGCGTGGGAACCGTTCCAGCGTGCATCGCGTCTGCAGCCGCGAGCAGCCCACGCTCGTGTCCGTGGGGTCCCACGAGGCACAGGCCGCAGGGGAGGCCACGACCATCGACGCCTGCCGGCACCGTCACGCCCGGCAAACCGGCAAGCGCGCCGGCCGACCGGAGCCACGACGCGCGGTGCGGCGCGATCCAAGCAGCCTGGACCGCGTCCACCGGTGGCGCGCCGGTCGGCGTCGTGGGGTACGCCAGTGCGTCGACGTCCGCAAAGCAGGCGGCGAACCAGCCGACCACGAGCGGCACCAGCTTGCGGGCGTCCCGGGCGGCCCCGTCGCCGAGGGCGAGGTACGCCGCGCCGTGGGCGCGGTTGTCGCGCTCGCGGAAGAAGCTCGGGACCGCGTCCCGCAGGAGCACTCGGTGCGCCTGGACGGTCTCCTCGACGAGCACGAGCCAGGCCGCCTCGGCGGTCGGCCACGGCGGCAGCACAACCTCTACGAGCTCCGCGCCGCCGCTTGCGAGTGCCGCGCGGAAGGCAGCGGCCACCGCAGGGTCGACCTCAGCGGCCCAGTCTGCAGGCACGCCGATGCGCGCCACGGGCGCGACCGGACCGGCCCCGGCCAGACATCCGAAGACGCGGTCGGCGACGGCCGTGCTCTCCGCCAGCGGGCCGACTCGATCGAGGCTCGGCGCTACCGGCATCACGCCGGCGGTGGGCACCGCGCGGTGTGAGGGCCGCAGCCCGGTGATCCCACAGTAGGAGGCAGGCTCGAGGATCGACCCGATCGTCTCGGTGCCGATCGCGAACGGGAGGATCCCGGCGGCCACGGCGGCGGCCGGGCCGCCGGACGAGGACCCAGCGGTCATCTCGAGATCGAACGGATTGCGACACGGACCCGTGAGCGATTGGTCGGTGGTCTCGGCCGCAAGCGCGCCGGCGAGCTCATCGGTCGCGAGCTTCGCGACGCAGATCGCGCCCGCGCGCTCGAGCGCCGTCACGACGGCGGCGTCCTGGTCGAGGACGCGGTCGGCGTAGCCCGGCAGACCCCACGTCGTCGGCGCGCCGGCGACCGCAATGATGTCCTTGGCGCCGAACGGCACGCCGAGCAGCGGCAGGCGCTCGGCGCCCTCCGGTCGGGCGTCGGCCCGGCGAGCACGCTCGAGCGCGCGGTCCTGCAGCAACGACACCACCGCATTGAGACGCCGCCCCTCTACGTCAAGGCGCTGGAGGGCCCGCGTGACCGCTTCGGTCGCCGACAGCTCGCGCGCTCGGAGCGCGGCCACGACCTCAGACATCAGCGCCGCGGGTCACTGCCGCGCGAGCGGCCTCCAGGGCGGCGAGCAGTTCGACCGCCGGCGGCTCCTCCTCGGACGACAGCGGCACCTGGAGCGCCGACGACGTCGCGGCGATCCTCTGGGCAAGAACGGCCGACCCGCGTCGGGCGGCTGGAGACGCTGGCCGCCCGACAGCGTCTCCGGCGTCCGTTCCCGATGTTCGTCCAGACCGCCCCACGAGCGGCGGATGATGCTCGAAGCCCGGCTCCCGCGAAAATAGTCTCTGACCGCGCACGAGATTCCGTCGGGGAATGAGCACCGCCGGGGGTCGCCAGCCCCGGACTGTTGCGCGACGTTCTCAGGGCTGAGACAGATGGTGGGGCTCGTGCTTGTGGCGTCGACGGCGGGCTCCCAGAATCGCGCCCATGCCGCAGACCCGCTCCGAGAACGGCCTTCGCTGCCGCAGCTGGCAACAGGAAGCAGCCCTGCGCATGCTGGAGAACAACCTCCATCCCGAGGTTGCCGAGCAGCCCTCGGAGCTGATCGTCTACGGCGGCATCGGCAAGGCCGCGCGGAGCCAGGCGAGCTATTCCACGATCCGCCGCGAGCTGATGCGCCTCGCTGACGACGAGACGCTGCTGATCCAGTCGGGCAAGCCCGTCGCGGTCTTCCGGACGCACGAGTTCGCCCCCCGCGTCCTGCTTGCCAACTCCAACCTGGTCGGCGACTGGGCCAACTGGCAGCACTTCCGAGAGCTCGACGCGGCGGGCTTGATGATGTACGGGCAGATGACCGCGGGATCGTGGATCTACATCGGAAGCCAGGGCATTCTGCAGGGCACCTACGAGACCTTCGCCGCGATCGCCCGCAAGCGCTTCGGCGGATCGCTGAGAGGGCGGCTGGTCGTCACCGCCGGCCTCGGCGGCATGGGCGGCGCGCAGCCGTTGGCGATCACGATGTGCGGCGGCACCGCCCTCTGCATCGAGGTCGACCTCCGGCGCATCGAACGCCGCATCGAGACCGGCTACCTCGACGAGCGGGCCGTCGACCTCGACGACGCCTTGGCTCGCCTGCGGGCCGCCGCCCTCGAGGGCCGAGCCCTGTCCATCGGGCTCCTCGATAACGCCTCCGAGGTCGTCCCCGAGCTGGTGGCCCGCGGCGTCGAGGTCGACGTGGTGACCGACCAGACCTCCGCCCACGACCCGCTCAACGGCTATGTGCCCGCGGGGTTGACCATCGAACAGGCCGACGTCCTGCGCGACAGTGATCCCGAGGAGTACCTCAGCCGGGTCGGCGACAGCGTGCTTCGGCACGTCGGCGCGATCCGTGCGCTCGGCGCCCGCGGCGCCGAGGCCTTCGACTACGGGAATGCCCTGCGCGGACTCGCCGAAGAACACGGAGACGCCGAGGCCTTCGCCTATCCGGGCTTCGTACGCGCCTACATCCGGCCGCTGTTCTGCGAGGGCAAGGGGCCGTTCCGATGGGTGGCGCTCTCGGGCGACCCCGAGGACATCGTCCGGACCGACGCCGCGATCCTCGAGATGTTCGGCGACCAGGACCATGTCGCCAACTGGATCCGGCTGGCCCAGCAGAAGGTCAAGTTCCAGGGACTGCCCGCCCGGATCTGCTGGCTGGGTTACGGGGAGCGGCACCTCGCAGGGCTGCGGTTCAACGCGATGGTCGCCAGCGGCGAGCTGCGTGCGCCGATCGTCATCGGTCGCGACCACCTCGACGCCGGCTCGGTCGCCTCGCCCCAGCGCGAGACCGAGGGCATGCGCGACGGCTCCGACGCCGTGGCCGACTGGCCGTTGCTCAACGCCCTGATCAACACCGCGTCAGGCGCCAGCTGGGTCTCGATTCACCACGGCGGCGGCGTCGGCATGGGCAAGTCGATTCACGCCGGCCAGGTCATCGTGGCCGACGGAACCCAGGAGGCGGCCGAGCGGATCGACCGCGTCTTGACCGCCGACCCGGGCATGGGCGTCGTGCGCCACGCCGACGCGGGCTACCCGGAAGCCATCGCCTTCGCCCGAGGGCACGCGGTCCGAATGCCGATGCTCGACCCCGAGCCGGCCCCGACGCCGTGACGGTGGTGATCGAGGGTGCGGCGCAGATCCTGCGCCCGCCCACGGACGGACTCCCTTACCTCCGCCACGACCGCGCCGGCGAACTCGGTGCCGAGCCGGGGTCGATCGCGCTGGACGGCGAGCGGATCGCCGCGATCGGTACGGACGTGGCGGCCTGGGGGAGCGACGACGTGACCGCGCACCTCGACGCCTCCGGGTGCGCAGTCGTGCCGGGTCTGGTGGACTGCCACACGCACCTGCCGTTCGCGGGCTGGCGGGCCGAGGAGTACGCGATGAAGGTTGCCGGACGCACCTACGCCGACATCGCCCGCGCGGGCGGCGGCATCCGGTCCTCGGCACGGGCACTGGCCGAAGCCACCGACGTGGCACTGCTCGACCAGGCCGGCCACCTGGCGGCCGAGATGCTCGTTCACGGCACCACGACGTTCGAGACCAAGAGCGGCTACGGGCTGTCGATCGACGCCGAGCTGCGCGCCCTGCGACTCGCCGGCGAGCTGGCGTGCACGGCGGACCAGGACGTCGCGATCACCGCCCTCGTTGCGCACGCTGTACCCGACGGCTTCGACGCAGACGGTTGGCTGCACGCGATCGCCGGGGCGCTGCCCCAGATGACCGAAGAGAGGCGCATCAGCGCGCTCGACGTCTACGTCGAGTCGGTGGCCTTCACCAACGATCACCTGCAACGGGTCGGCGCGCTCGCCGCGGAGCACGGCCTCGACCTCCGCGCCCACGTCGAGCAGTTCGCGCAACATCGCTCAGTTCCCATGGCCTTGGAGGCCGGTGCGCGCTCGGTCGACCACCTGGCCTGCGTTCACCCTGACGACGTCATGGCCCTGGCCGACGCCGAGTGCGCCGCGGTCTTGCTACCCGGCGCCGAGTTCCTGGGCGACGAGGCCGTCGCCCCTGCGCGCGCCCTCGTCGACGCCGGCGCGATCGGCGTCCTGGCCACCGATGCCAACCCGGGCACTTCGCCCGTCGTCTCGTTACCCCTCATCATCGGCCTGGCCGTGCGCCGCTACGGGTGGACTGTGCGCGAAGCGCTGCTCGCCACGACGCTGAACGCGGCCTGGGTCGTGCGCCGCTCCCGCGAGACCGGCTCACTCGAAGTCGGGAAGCGCGCAGACGTGCTCGTGCTCGACGGACCGATTGAATCGGTGCCCTATCGGCTCGGTCACAACCCCGTCGCTTTCGCCTTCGTCGCCGGCCGCCTCGCCTGGCAGCGGCCTGATTGCGCCTGGAGGCTCAGCGCATGATGGCCGCCCCCATGCGCGCCGACGGGATCGACCCCGATCGCCTCCAAGACGCCCGCGCGACGCGGAGGTCCGCAGGCCTGGAGGCGCTGACATGACCGAGCTGCACGCCATTCCCGCGATGGTCAACGCCCACTCTCACGCCTTCCAGCGCGATCTGCGCGGCATCGCCGAACGTCCCGCCCCGCAGGCCCACGCCCGAGACGACTTCTGGAGCTGGCGGACGGCGATGTTCTCCGCGGCCGACGCGCTGGACCCGGACGCCATGCGCGACGTCGCCGGCCGCGTCTACCGTGAGATGCGTGCGGCGGGGTACGGCGTCGTCGGCGAGTTCCACTACGTCCACCACCGGTCCGACGGCTCCTCCTTCGATGAGCCGAACGCGATGGCCCATGCGGTTGCCGAGGGCGCGGGTGACGCCGGCCTGGCGATCGTCCTGATCCCAGCCGCCTACCATCGCAACGGGTGGGACGGTGGCGACCGACCGCCGGCCGCCGGTCAGCGACGCTTCTGCGACCCGGAGGTCGACCACTTCCTCGAGCGCGTCGACGCGCTCCGCGCCTGGGCCGCCCACCGCAACGGTGTCGATGTCGCGGTGGCCGCGCACAGCGTGCGCGCGGTGCCGGCCGCCTGGCTGACGGCGATCGCGGAGTACGCCGACGCGCACGGCCTCCCCCGCCACGTCCACGCCCACGAGCAGCGTCGCGAGTTGGTCGAGTGCGCGGCCGAACACGGCTGCTCACCGATCGCACTTCTCCGGCGCACCGGGTTCCTCGGCCCGCGCACGACGGTCATCCACGGCGTGCACGTCGACGCGAGCGAGGTCCGCGACCTGGCCGACACGGGCACGATCGTCGTCTCCTGTCCGACGACGGAAGGCAATCTCGGCGACGGGCACTTCCCCGCCATGGTCTACCGCCACGCCGGCGTGCGCTTGGCCATCGGCTCGGACTCCCAGGTGCGCATCGACCCGTTCGAGGAGATCCGCGAGCTGGAGACCGGCGCGCGCCGCGAGCGCGAGCTCCGTGCCGGCCTGCTCGCCGGCGCGCCCGACGGCGATCTATGGGCCGAGCTTGCCGCCAACGGCCGACAGAGCCTGGGCCTGGACCCGGGAGGACCGGTGATCTGCGTCGACCGCGACGATCCTCAACTGGCGGGCGTGGCGTCCGAGGATCTCGCTCGTGCGCTCGCGACCTGTGCGTCGCGCTCGGTGGTGGCCACGCCCGCGCCGCGTCCCTAAGACCGTCCGCGCAGCTGTCGCCCGACCGCACGCGCGGCGTCGACCACAGCGGCCGTGAGGGCCTGGCAGGCCGCGGCATCGACTTCTGCCGTCGGAAACGTGAGCGCAACCGCGCCCTGTGGATGGCCGTTGTGGTCCGGAACCACTGCGGCGACCGACGCGAAGCCGGGGGTCACCGACCCGTCCTCCCGCGCGTGGCCCGCCACACGTACGTCGGCCAGCAGGGCGCGCAGCTCGGTGAGCGACGCCGGACCGGCCTCGTGACGGCGCACGAGATCGCGCCGTGACGGCCAAAGGGCGCGGATCTGCTGAGCGGGCAGCGCGGCAAGCATCGCGAGACCGCTGGCTGTCAGCGTCGCAGGCAGCCGCACGCCTACTTCTGTGACCAGGCTCGGCCGTCCCGGCGAGCGCTCCTCGACCAGGTACAGGGTGTCGCGCCCGTCGAGCACCGCGAAGTGGCCGTTGTGCGTGGTCTCACTCACAAGTCGGGCCAGCACGGTCCGTGCGATCCACCGCAGCGGCTCCTGACGTGAATAGGACGAGCCGAGCTCGAACGCAGCCGTCCCCAGACCGTAGCGGTGTTGGTCGACCAGGTGGACGACGAAGTTGCGCTCCCGCAGGACGGCGAGGAGGTGGTAGACGCTCGAGCGCGGAAGGTCGAGCTCGCGGGCGATGGCTGAGGCTGGCATCGGCGTGACGCGCCGACCCAGCAAGGCGAGGACATCGAGCGCATGCGCCGCCGCCGGGACGTTCGGCATAGTCTCAGATCTGAAGCACTAGCGGTTCTGGACGGATGACAGCGCAGTCACGGTCGGCTTAGATCCGGCCATGTCCCCCAGGGCGCCCATTCTCGTCGACGTCAGTGCCCTGAGCCCGGATGCCGTGGTCGCCGTCGCCCGTCACGACCATCCCGTCGTACTCTCCGACGCCGCGCTGACCGCGCTTGACGAGGGCCGCGCCACCATCGAGGCGCTCACCAGCGACGACCGCGCGCACTACGGCGTCTCGACCGGTTTCGGAGCACTGGCCACACAGCACATCGCCCCCGGTCGGCGCGTCCAGCTGCAGCGCAGCCTGATCCGCAGCCACGCGGCCGGCTCGGGTCCGGAGGTCGAGCGTGAGGTGGTCCGCGCCCTCATGGTTCTGCGCCTCTCGACGCTCGCCACCGGGCGCACCGGCGTGCGCCGCACGACCGCCACTACCTACGCCGCGATGCTTTCGGCGGGGATAACCCCCGTGGTCCACGAGCACGGCTCGCTCGGGTGCTCCGGAGATCTCGCGCCGCTCGCACACTGCGCCCTCGCGCTCAGCGGCGAAGGACCCGTCAGAGACGCCTCCGGCGTCCTGCGGCCCGCGGCGGAGGCCCTCCAGCAGGCGGGCACCGAACCGGTCGAACTCGTCGAGAAGGAGGGACTCGCCCTGATCAACGGGACGGATGGGATGCTGGGCATGCTCATCCTGGCGGTTGCGGACCTCCGAATGCTGCTCGCGACCGCCGACATCGCCACGGCGATGAGCGTCGAGGGACTGCTCGGCACCGACGCGGTGTTCGCCGCCGACCTCCAGGCGCTGCGCCCGCACGACGGCCAGGCTGCCTCGGCGGCGAACCTGCGTGCCGTGCTGCACGGCAGCGCGATCGTCGCGCACCACCGTGGCCCAGAGGACCGACGAGTTCAGGACGCCTACTCGCTGCGGTGCGCACCCGCCGTTGCCGGCGGCGCACGCGACACGGTCGAGCACGCCGGGCGCGTCGCCGCGCGCGAGCTGGCAGCTGCCATCGACAACCCCGTCGTCACCGCCGACGGACGCGTCGCCTCCAACGGCAATTTCCATGGCGCGCCCATCGCCTACGTGCTGGACTTCCTGGCCATCGTCGTGGCCGACCTGGCGAGCATCGCCGAACGGAGGACGGACCGGTTCCTCGACGCCACCCGCAGTCACGGCCTCCCCCCCTTCCTGGCCGACGACCCGGGGGTCGACTCGGGGTACATGATCGTCCAGTACACGCAGGCGGCGATCGTCGCAGAGCTCAAGCGCCTTGCCGTCCCGGCGTCGGCTGATTCGATCCCGAGTTCGGCGATGCAAGAGGACCACGTCTCCATGGGGTGGTCGGCCGCCCGCAAGCTCCGGCGATCGATCGACGGTCTCACGCGGGTCCTGGCGATCGAAGTGTTGACCGCCGCGCGCGGGCTCGAGTTGCGGGCGCCGCTGCAGCCTGCCGCGGCGACGTCCGCCGTGCTCGGCGAGATCCGGACGGTAGTCGCCGGCCCCGGGCCAGATCGCTTTATGGCCCCCGACATCGAGGCCGTCGTCGATCTCGTCGCCGGTGGCCGCGTCCAGGCCGCCGCCGAAGCGGTCACCGGTCCCCTACGCTGAGTCTCACTCCGCGGTCGGGGGTCAGGTCAGGGATGGACCGCGGAGGAGTCATCCTGTCGCCGTCTGCTGCGCCAGCTCGACCCGCATCTGCCCGGGGAAGTGGCACGCTGCGCTCCCTGCCCCCGCCGGCCGCAGGCTCGGAGCGTCATCCGCACATCGCTGTTGGCCGATCGGGCATCGCGTCCTGAATCGACAGCCGCTCGGCAGGTCGATGGGGCTGGCCACCTCCCCGGTCAGGATGACACGACTGCGGCTTCGCTCGAGGTCGGGATCGGCCACGGGGACCGCAGAGAGCAGCGCCGTCGAGTACGGGTGCTCCGGAGCACGGTAAAGCGCGTCGCTGGGGCCGATCTCCACGATGCTGCCGAGGTACATCACCGCGATCCGGTCGCACGCCTGATGCACGAGACCTAGATCGTGGGCGATGAACAGGCACCCGACCCCCAGATCGGCTCGCAGATCGAGGAGCACGTTCATGATCTGCGCCCGAACGGACACGTCCAGCGCGGAAACGGGCTCGTCGCACACCAGCACATCGGGTTCTGAGGCCAGTGCCCTTGCGATGCCGACCCGCTGTCGCTGACCGCCTGAGAGCGCCCCCGGCGAACGTGACGCGAAGTGACTCGGCAGCCCCACCATCTCGAGCAACTCGGCGGCGCGCGCGGCGCGCGCCACCCGGTCCGACATCCCCATGATCTGCAGCGGCTCCTGCAGCGTCTGGCCGATCGTGAGTCGGGGGCTGAGCGACGACTCGGGGTCCTGGAAGACGAGCTGCACGCGACGTCGCAGCTGGCGACGGCGAGACCCCTTGAGCTGCGTGAGGTCGTCGCCGTCGAGCAGGATGCGACCTTGCGCGGGTCGCTCCAGGCCGACGACCGCACGTGCGAGCGTCGACTTGCCACAGCCGGACTCGCCGACGAGCCCGAGTATCTCGCCCGGTGCCAGAGCGAGCGAGACGTCGTCGACTGCCGTCAGGGTCCCCTTGCCCTGGACCGGGAACTTGACCGTCAGGGACTCGATGACAAGGTGCCCGGCGCTCACGGCGCCACCTCCGCTGGTTGATCGTGCTCGACCACGAGCGGATGGACGTGACACGCCGATCGCTGGTCACGCGAGACGGTGACGGGCTCAAGCGGCGGACGTCGGGTCGCGCATGGCTCGATCGCGTAGGCGCAGCGCTCGCGGAAGGGGCATCCGGCGGTGACGGCCATCAGGTCGGGTGGCGTGCCCGGAAGCCCTCGGAACCGCGTCCCCGGTAGGGCGTCGGGCGGTGGGACGGAGGCCAGCAGGCCCCGGGTGTACGGGTGATCCGGGTGCTTGAGCACCGCCCGGGCGGGCCCGTGCTCGACGATCCTCCCCGCGTACATGACCGCGACGTCATCGGCCATCCCCGCCACCACGCCGATGTCGTGGGTGATGAGCAGGAGCGCCATGCCCAGCCGCTCCCGGAGCTCCATGAGCAGCTCGAGGATCTGCGCCTGCACGGTGGCGTCGAGCGCCGTGGTGGGCTCGTCGGCGATGATCACCTTCGGACTGGCTGCCAGCGCCATCGCGATCATCGCGCGCTGGCGCATACCGCCGGAGAGCTCGTGCGGGTACATGTCGATCCTCCGCCGGGCATCCGAGAGACCGACCATCGAGAGCAGCTCCACCGCCCGCTCCCGCGCCGCCCGCCGTGAGAGCCCTTCATGGATCAGCGCGGGCTCGTCGACCTGCGACCCGACGCGACGCATCGGGTTGAAGGAGCTCAGCGGGTCCTGGAAGATGAACCCGATTCCCGCGCCTCGAACCCTCGCGCGCTCCTCGTCCGGCGTGCCGACGAGCTCGCGGCCCTCGAACTTCAGCGAGCCGGTGACGTCGCTCGAGACGCCGGGCGGCAGGAGACCGAGGGGCGCAAGCGACATCACCGTCTTGCCGGAGCCGCTCTCGCCGACGATCGCCAGCGTCCGGCCGGGCCTCAGTGACCACGACACGCCGTTGACGGCATGGACCGCACCGGCGGAGGGGTAGAGGCGGACACCGAGATCCTCCGCCTCGAGCACGGGAGCACTCATGCCGTCACCTCCCCCGCCGTCGTGCGACCGAGACGGGGCGCATCCGCCGCCGCCAACGCATCGAGCGCGTCAGCGCGCCGGCGCCGTACCGCCCGGCGGGAGAGCGGCCGCGGCACCTTGTCGAGCGCCACGGCCTCGCCGAGGAGGTTGAACCCCACGACAACGAGGGTCAGCGCCAGGCCGGGATAGATGACCAGACCCGGGTTGGTCTCGAGGAACGGCAGCCCGCTCACGAGCATCTGTCCCCATTCCGCGTTCGGCGGCTGGACGCCGAGGCCGAGGAAGCTCAGCGTGGCCACCGACAGCGCGATGAAGCCGGCATCCGCGGTCGCGTAGACGAGAACCGGGCCGATCGCGCCGGGCAGGAGATGGCGGAACATGATCCACGACTGCCGCGCGCCCATGAGCTGCACGGCCTCGATGTAGGGCCGGGTCTTGATGGAGATGATCAACGCTCTCGTGAGGCGTGCGTACGCAGGCCACCAGACGATGGTCAGGGCAAGGATCATGTTGGAGTAGCTGGGGCCGAGGAGGCCGAGCGTCGCGAGTGCGGTGATGAGACTCGGCAACGAGAGGCCGACGTCGGTGAGTCGCATGAGCGCTTCGTCGACGAGGCCGCCGCGCATCGCGGCGACCGCGCCGATGAGCAGCCCGATCACGAGGGCGCCTCCGAGGACCAGGGCCGCCGCGGTCAGCGATGTCCGTGCCCCCTGCATCAGGCGACTGAGCTGGTCGCGCCCGAGATCGTCGGTGCCCAGCAGATGCGCAGAGCTCGAGCCCTCGAGGGGGCGAAGGAGGTCCTGCGCGTTGGGATCGACGGGCGCGATCACCGGCGCGAGAGCGCCGACGAGCACGAACGCTGCGATCACCGCCAGAGAGAGCTTCGGGACGGCCCGCAGCGCCACCAGCACACTTCGCGCACGCGCCATCAGCTCATCCCCTCCGCCATCGCGCGGCGCAGGCGTGGATCGATCGCGCGTGACGCGATGTCCACGAACGTGTTCAGCACGATGAACGCCGCCGCGAACAGCAGCAGCCAGACCTGCATGACCGGGAAATCGCGGAACCTCACCGCTTCCAGGAAGTACGCGCTGGCTCCCTGCCACGAGAAGATCGACTCGACGACGATCGCGCCGGTGACCATGAGGCCCACTTGGGCGGCGAAGGCCGTCATCGTGGGAACGGCGATGTTCGGCACGGCGTCGCGGATGACGATCTCCCGCCGCTTGCGTCCCTTGCTCAAGGCGGTCGTGACGTACGGTCGCGACATGGATTCGGCAAGCGCGACGCGCACGACCCGCGCCATGACCGCCGCCGGGGCAAGCCCCAACGTGAACCACGGGAGCAACGACGACCGCAAGCCCGAGTCCCCCTGTGACGGCAGCCAGCGCAGACCCACGGCGAAGAGCAGCACCAGCAGCGCCGCGAGGTAGAAGCTGGGAATCGAGACCGAAAGCAGGGCGAGCGGCCTGGACATGCGATCGACGAAGCCTCCCGGCCAGAAGGTCCCCAGGACTGCGAGGCCGCAGCCGGCGACCAAGGCGAACACCGCCGCACCGATCAGCAGCCGAGCGGTCACCGGAACCCGCTCCGCCAGGTCCGAGCCGATGTCCGTCTGTGTCTTGAGCGACGTTCCCAGGTCTCCGACCGCGATATCGCCGATCCAGTCGATGTATTGGACCGGCAGGGGGCGATCGAGCCCCAGCTCCTTTCGCACCCGTTCCACCGTTTCGCGGTCCGCTCCGAACGACTGCCGCTCGGCCACGAGCTGCGCCGGGTCACCCGGCGCCGAGGCCACCAGCAGGAAGATCACGACCGATGAGACGGCGAGGACGAGGAGCGAGGTGCCGAGCCGTCGGATGATGAAACGCCGCATTCCGTCGACCCCTCAGCCGCTCACGGAGATCCCCGAGACGGGAAACTCGTACTCGGTCGGCGGCAACGTGAAGTCCCGGACGCGGTCCGTGTACGCCCACAGTCGCGGCGTGAAGACGAGCGGCAGCAGAGCGTGCTTTGTCCGGAGGTACTCGTACATACCCCCGAAGACCCGCGTTCGCTCCTCATCGGACTGCGCAGCGAACGCCTCGTCGATCTGGCTATCGAGCACAGGATCGGTGTAGATCTTCCCATCGACGCCGCTCTTCTTCCGGCTGTCGAAGAGGTCGGCGAAGGTGCTGTACGGATCGTAAGGGGCGCCGTGGGTAAGGAAGAAGGCCATGTCGTAGTGCCGCTCCGGGATCTCCTTGTGGCGTGAGGCGTGGTCAACGAGCCGGACCTGGACCTCGACGCCGATCGCCTTGAGCTGACTCTGGATCACCTCGCCGATCGCGCGCCCTCCGGGGATCGCCTCCTCCGAGGTCAGCAGGACGAGCCTGAGCTGCTTGCCGTTCTTCGCACGCACGCCATCGCCGCCGGTCCAGCCCGCAGCGTCCAGGACCCGTTTGGCGGCCTCCGGATCGGGCGGGGCGGCGGGCTGCTGGGTTCCGCTGAAGGGAACGGTCTCTGGGAAGAGGTTCCCGGCCGGCTTCGCCAGCCCGAGGAACAGCGCCTTCGAGATCGCCGGCCGGTCCACCACCAGGCTGACCGCCTCACGCACTGCTGGGTCGTTGAAGGGAGGACGGTCCTCGTTGAAGGCAAGCAGCAGGGTGCCGGTGCCCTCGTCATCGTGCACGTTGATGTCCTCGGCACGCTTGAGCGTCGCCACATCACGCGGAGTCAAGGGGGCCGTGAAGTCGCCGCCGATGGTGTCGATGTCTCCCGCGCGCAGAGCCGACAGACGGCTCTGAGGGTCAGGAGTGACCTTGAGCTCGAGCCGGTCAGGGTGCGGCCGCTCACCCCGGTAGCGTTCGTTACGCACCAGCAGGGCGCCCGACCGGTCGGCGGATTGCAGCTTCCACGCGCCTGTGCCGATCGGCTCCTTGTATCGCCCGTTCGCACCGACTGATTTCGGGCTCAGAAGGCGAACCGGACGGATGTAGCTGAGTTCCTGAAGAGTCGGCCCATA
>CALMNS010000802.1 GCA_937871635.1 uncultured Solirubrobacter sp. | reverse complement strand
GTCTGAGGCCTCGATCGCGCCCCGCGCCAGGATGGCGCTGGCCGCGCTGGCGGGGTCGAGCTCACGGCGGACGACGGCGTCGAGCAGCTCGCGGATCTCGTCGTCCTCGCGCAGCGAGGCCTCGAGCGCGCGGCGCAGGCGGAAGGTGGCGATCCCGAGCACCTCGCCGAGCAGGTTGCGCCGGCGGCGCTCGGCCAGCGAGCCCTCGGCGACGACGTGCGCGCGATGCTCGGCGAGCTTCTGCGAGAGCTCCTCGACCCCCTCGCCGGTCGACGCCTGGGTCTTGACAATGGGCACCCGCCAGGCGCCCTCCGCGAGCGGGGCGAGGGAGAGGACCCCGCGGATCTCGCGGACCATGGTGTCCGTCAGCGGGTGGTCGGCCTTGTTGACCACGATGACGTCCGGGATCTCCATCACGCCCGCCTTGAGCGCCTGGATCGAGTCGCCCGAGCCCGGGATGAGGACGAGGACGACCGAGTCGGCGTGGTCGATGACGTCCACCTCGGCCTGCCCGACCCCCACCGTCTCGAGGAAGACGTCGTCCTTGCCCGCCGCGTCCATGAGCAGGGCGGCCTGCAGGGCCGCCTCGGCCAGGCCACCGAGCGCCCCGCGGGTGGCCATCGACCGAATGAAGACGCCCGGGTCGAGGAAGTGCTCGGTCAGGCGGATGCGGTCGCCGAGCAGCGCGCCGCCGCGGAAGGGCGACGACGGGTCGATGGACAGCACGGCGACCTCGCGGTCGAGGGCGCGCTGCAGCCGCACGAGCTGGGCGATCAGCGTCGACTTGCCCGCCCCGGGCGGCCCGGTGAAGCCGACGATGGCGGCGTTGCCCGTGCGTGGATAGACCTCGCGGACGAGCGCCCAGCCCTCCGGATCGTCGTCCTCGACGAGCGAGATCCCCCGGGCCAGGGCCCGCTTGTCCCCGGCCAGCAGTCGTTCGGCGAGGGGCGGCCTGGCGGTTCCGTCGGACACCGCCGAGACTCTAGAGTCTCCGGGCGCGTGGCCTCCTCGCTGTCTCCTGTCCCGGTCGCGTCGCCCGAGCCGATCGTGCGCGGCGCCCCGCCGCCGTTGCGCGGCGGGCCGCTCGCCTTCCTGCGCTTCGCCCGCGCCCACGGGATGCTCAACGCCGACTACGCCCGGCTCGCCGTCCGCTGGGCGTGGCTCAAGCTGCGCTGGCGCGGCCGGCTCGAGACGGACGGGCTGTGCTTCGTCGCCCCAGACGTCGTCTTCGAAATCGGCCCGCAGGCCCGGGTCAAGCTCGGCCGCTGGTGCTGGATCGGGCACGGGACGAAGATCCGCGCCCACGAGGGGGAGGTCGAGATCGGCGCGAAGACCGTCCTCGGCCAGGAGTGCACGATCTCCGCCTTCCAGCACGTCTCGATCGGCCGCGAGTGCATCGTCGCCGACCGGGTCATGCTCATCGACTTCGACCACGGCATCGTCGAGACGGAGCGCGCGGTGCGCCACCAGGGGATCTACAAGCGCGACGTGCGCGTCGGGCACAACGTGTGGATCGGGTACGGCGCCTGCTTCCTGCGCGGGGTGAGCGTCGGCGACAACGCGGTGATCGGGACGACGAGCGTCGTCACCGCCGACGTCCCCGCCAACGCGGTGAGCGCGGGGGTCCCGGCCCGCGTGCTGCGCATGCGCGAGGCCCCCGCGAGGCTGCGGTGGGAGTGACCCCGGCGGAGGTCGAGCGCACGATCGTCGGCCTGCTCGCGGCACGAGCACCGGGCAAGACGATCTGCCCGTCGGACGCCGCCCGCGCCCTGGCGCCCGACCCGCAGTGGCGGGAGCTCATGGAGCCCGTCCGCGAGACGGCTCGCGCGATGGCGGCGCGCGGCGAGCTCGAGATCACCCAGCACGGCGAGGCACTCGCCGACCCGGACCCCGCGCGGGTCCGCGGGCCGATCCGGCTG